>QIHT01000220.1 GCA_003229115.1 Gammaproteobacteria bacterium
TGTGAAATCTTTTGGTCTTATGGCAAAAGTGACCTAAGTATTGATATATGGCGCTGAATACTGGAAGAGGCTGACAATTGTCAGCCTTTTTTATTTTAGCCACAGAGGGCACAGAGCACACAGAGGTTTTTTCTATATAAAAAGGAGAATCCCAAGTATCAGGAAATACATCCGGTTTGGCCGAATGGACGCATGATTAAGTAGTTTTTACAAAACAAATTTTTTTCTCTGTGACCTCTGTGGCAAAAAAATGTTTTCCAGGAAATATACTTAACCTGTCAAATTGAACCGAACAAGTCATCAGGAGTCCAGTACCCTTGAGTATTGTTAACTGAGCGATAAATGAGTAAACGAGATCTGGTGGTAATAGGAGGAGGAGCTGGCGGGTTAGTTGTCGCCAGTGTCGCAGCGCATTTGGGCCTGGATGTGGTGTTAATTGAAAAAGAACCACAATTAGGTGGCGATTGTCTGCATTATGGCTGTGTGCCCAGCAAGGCGCTACTCAAAGCGGCACATGTTGCGCACACGCTACGAGGTGCAGCGGACTATGGCTACCATGTGGATGTGCCGCCTACAGATATGGCCGCCATAAACGCATCAGTTCAAAAAGCGGTGAGCACCATTCAGGTGAATGATAGCCATGAGCGCTTCGAGTCTTTAGGTTGTGAAATACTCACGGGGAAAGCACATTTTATTGATGCCTCCACGGTTAAGGTCAAGGATCAAACGATTAGCGCAAAACATTTTGTTATCGCCACAGGCTCCTCCGCCTGGATCCCCGAAATAAAAGGTCTGGATGGCGTAGATTTTGTCACCAATGAAGATATTTTCAGTCTCGATAAACTGCCCGAACACCTGGTGATTCTCGGTGCAGGCCCGGTTGGTGTAGAGATGGCGCAGGCGTTTGCGCGATTCGGTAGCCGTGTGACATTAATAGAACAGGCGGAACGAATCCTGCCACGATCTGACCCGGAAATGTCTGAAACCATGATGCAGGTGTTTGCCGATGAAGGCATTGAACTGGCCGTCAATAAAACAGTGGTTGCAGTTGAGGAAGATAACGAGCATATAAAAGTCACTATGCAGGACGGCCCGGCAGTGAGTGGTGATAAATTACTGGTCGCCATCGGTAGAAGACCAGTGGTTGATACCATGGGTCTTGAAAACGCCGGTGTTGAGTATTCAGAGCGAGGCATCTCTGTTAATGCAAAAATGCAGACAAGCAACCGGCGTATTTACGCCTGTGGTGATGTCACTGGGCTGATGCCATTTACCCATGTTGCCGAGCAACAGGCCGGCGTGGTTATTGCTAATATGATATTTAAAGTCCCTAAGCGCATGGATTACAGAGTTGTCCCCAGCGTGGTTTACACCGAACCGGAATGTGCTGAGGTTGGAGTTTCGGTGGCAGAGAGTCTGCACGATAAAAACATCGAAATTGTACGCTTTGAAATGTCAGAACTCGACAGGGCAATTGCAGAACATGCCACAACAGGATTTGCCAGGCTTGTTGTTAAAAAAGGCCGACTAGTGGGTGCACAGATTGTCGGCCCCCATGCGGGTGATGTCATACATGAGCTGGTGCTGGCTATTCAGGAAAAAATGAAACTTTCTAAAATAACGGGTTTGGTGCATGCTTATCCCAGTTATGCGCAAGTCAATCGGCGTGTAGCCAGCGTATACTTTCGCGACAGGTTGTTCAGTAAAGGAACAAAACGGCTGGTTAGGTTTCTTAATCGATGGTGGCCTTAATCTGTATTGGAGTAAACCTGGCTTGATAGAGATGTAAACAGGTTGCTATATCTACTGATATTACTATTTGCCACAGAGGTCGCAGAGCGCACAGAGTTTTCAGGCATGTCATCCCGAACGAATGTGAGGGATCTGGTGCGATAAAGTGCAAGATCCCTCACATTCGTTCGGGATGGCATGAATTTATTACCAGAATTCACCTTGATTTTTCTCTGTGTGTACTGCGATCTCTATGGATAAAAGACATACTTTTATATCGCGTTAAACGTACGAACTGCCAGACCAAGTTTGAGATACTGCATCTAAATAAGATTTTACTGAAAAATTTAACTATGAAAGACACACTTAAATACTTAAAGCACACAGATTTTCCTGCAATTCACCGGGGTGGTCTTGAAACGCTCCAGGTTAATCTCGGTTACCTGTGTAATCAGCAATGTCTGCACTGCCACGTTGATGCTAGTCCGCGTCGAACAGAAATCATGCAGCGAGATAACATAGACGCTGTTCTCGAATTTCTTGACAAACGAAATATAAAAATACTGGATCTAACAGGCGGCGCACCGGAAATGAACCCGCATTTTCGTGATCTGGTAGTTGCAGCACGCGCCATGAATGTGCAGGTTATTGATCGATGTAATTTAACGATTCTCGAAGAACAAGGATATAACTGGCTCGCTGATTTCCTTGCAGAGTACAACGTTGAAGTGATTGCATCCATGCCATGTTATTTACAGGAAAATGTAGACAAACAACGTGGTAAAGGTGTGTTTACAGAAAGTATTAAAGGTTTAAAGAGATTAAATGCCTTAGGTTATGGCAGGCCAGGTGAGTTGAAGTTAAATCTTGTTTATAACCCGCAAGGTCCATATTTGCCGCCTGATCAGAATGCTTTAGAGGCCGACTATAAAAAAATATTATTCGATAAATTCGGTATTGAGTTTAATCAATTACTTGCCCTGGCTAATATGCCAATAAAAAGATTTGGCAGTACCTTGATATCGAAGGGTGAGTTCAGCAGTTACATGCAATTGTTAAAGTCTTCCCACAAAAATGAAAATCTTGGCTCGGTTATGTGTAAAACATTACTGAGTGTTGACTGGCTGGGTTATGTTTATGATTGTGATTTCAATCAAATGCTGGGTCTGCGTTCGAAGATTAACGGCGGAAGGACGCATCTAAATGATCTGATGGCATATGATTTTAACAAGCAGGACATTGTTGTGATGGATCACTGTTATGGCTGTACAGCGGGTCAGGGGTCTTCATGCGGTGGTGCATTATAAGAAATGAAGGTATCCATCATCATGCCTGTTTTAAATGAAGAAGAAACCATTGCATCTACGCTGCAGCATTTACAGTGTTACAGGGAACAGGGGCACAAGATTATCGTTGTCGATGGCGGTAGCCATGATGATACGGTAGCTCGTACCCATGGACTGGTTGACCAAACCCTGAAATCGAAATGCGGCAGAGCATTCCAGATGAACACCGGCGCTGAACATACCGATGATGAGGTGCTGGTTTTTCTGCACGCTGATACTGTATTACCTGGTAAAGGATGCGAAATGATTACCCATGTTATTGAAAATGGCGGGCAGTGGGGTCGATTTGATGTGCGATTGTCAGGAAAATCCTGGCTGTTTAGAGTGATCGAAAAAATGATGAACTGGCGCTCATGTTTAACCTCTATTGCAACAGGCGATCAGGCGATTTTTGTTCGCAAATCTTTATTTTGGGAAGTGGGTGGATATCCTGGAATCCAGCTGATGGAAGATGTAGCGCTAAGCCAAAAGTTGCGTAACCATAGTAAACCCGTTTGCCTTAAATCATGTGTAACAACTTCCAGTAGAAAATGGGAATCTAACGGTATTCTGCGAACTGTTTTTTTAATGTGGCGTTTGCGTGTGATGTACTCACTGGGTGTTCCTGCTAATAAACTTGCCAGACAGTATTACCGTTGAAACACCCGGACACTGTCTTACTTGTTTTTGCTAAAGCGCCCATTGCCGGCGAAGTTAATACCCGCCTGATTCCAGACCTGGGTGTTGATGTGGCAACTGATCTTCAGGCCGAGCTCATTCGTTCCCGATTAAAAAATTTCATATCAGATGGTTTGTGTGATTTGCAATTATGGTGCAGTCCTGACACCAATCATGACTTTTTTTCTGAATGTAAGGATCAATACAATGTGTCGCTTTATGATCAGGCAGGACAGAATCTTGGTGAGCGTATGTCACATGCTATCAAGACTAGCCTGAAAAATTA
>QIHT01000034.1 GCA_003229115.1 Gammaproteobacteria bacterium
ACGGTGGAGACCACGGGCAAGACAGGCGTAGAAATGGAAGCGCTGACAGCGGTACAAATCAGCCTGTTGACGGTTTACGATATGTGCAAAGCCATGGATAAGGGTATGACAATGGAGGCTATCCAGTTATTCAGTAAGTCGGGCGGTAAATCCGGTGATTGGCAACGTCAGGAATCCTCCGATTAAATCGCTGTAGGTGTAATTCCCCGTGGCTTGCCACGCATTCTGTAGGTGCGATTCATTCGCATGATGTGCGTGAATATTGGCAGTACTGTGCGAATGAATTCGCACCTACAATTTATACCCCATCCGCTTGCGGCGGGGCGGTTTATTTCTAAATAAAAACGGAAAACATGATCATGAAAAAATTATTAAAAATCTTCATTGGTTTACTGCTTCTTGTGTTGTTGGCAGTTGCAGCATTGCTCATTACCTTTGACGCAAATAATTACAAAGATCAAATTATCGAACAGGCCGAGTTACAAACCGGTCGCGAATTTAAAATTGATGGTGATATAGAGCTCTCGGTATTTCCGTGGATCGGTTTAAAAGTTGAGCGGGTTATGTTGGGTAATGCGCAAGGCTTTAGTGAGCGTCCTTTTGCTGAAATTTCGCAACTGGATGTTAAAGTTAAGGTGTTGCCATTGCTGAAGAAAGAAGTGCAAATCGACAAAATACGCTTGCACGGGTTAGTGGTTTCATTGGAGGTTAATGGTCAGGGAAAAAACAACTGGTCTGATTTGTCACAACCCTCTGCTGAAGATATCACGAAAGATAAAAGTAGTGATGCTAAAACAGGTGTTTCACCACAAACTACAGGTAGTAGTGACGAACTTTTAGCAGGTCTTGCCGTTAATGGCATCGAATTTATTGATGCTAATTTTCGTTGGTCAGATGCTCAAGCAAACACACTGGCATCGATCTCGAATATGAGCCTGGAAACCGGCGCGATTAGTTTTGATAAACCTGTCAGTATTGAATTCAGTGCGCAAGTTGTCAGTAATCAACCGGAAGTTGATGCAAAAATTTCTTTGCAAACAAACATTAAATTCAATAAGGCTCTCAATGTGTTTGATATTGACGGGCTTGAGCTGAACATGCAGACATTGATGCAATCGGTATCAAAAGAACTGATAACACTGGATTTTAAAACTAACGCACGCGTGGATTTAAAGCAGCAGACTGCCAGCTTGAGTTCACTGGAAGTTGGTATCCCAGGTGCTGTATTGAGTGCAGATCTGGATATTTCACAGCTCGATAGCGAACCGGAAATCAAAGGTTCTATCTCCACTAACGTAATTAATGGCCGCGTTCTGGCCGAGAAGTTTCAGATTGAATTGCCACCCATGGCTAATGAAAAAAGCCTGAGCCGTGTTTCAATGCAAAGCAATATCAAAGCAAGTCCAGGTAGTGTATCGCTGGATGAATTCAAAATTAATCTGGATCAAACCCAAATCACCGGTTGGGTGCGCGTGCTTGATATCGCACAGCCGAAAATTAATTACGAACTGAAAATGAGTGCAATCAATCTGGATGATTATATGGCGCCGGTTGCTCAGAAAGCTGAATCTCAACAAACCCCGGCTGGTAATGTTGGTAAACAAGATGCCGATGTTGAAATAGCCCTGCCTGTAGAATTACTGAGCATGCTTGGAGTGAATGGCCTCTTCGAAATTAAAGAAGTGACCATGCAGAATATAGCGGTGACGGACATTAGTATTAAAACCCGCATAGCGAATGGCCTGGTAAGTATCAAACCGGTGACGATGAATTTACTGGATGGTCGGATTCAAGCAGGTGTCGATCTTGATGTGCGACAAACACCGGCATATACCATCACGGTCAATGCTAAAGGACTGCAGGCAGCCTCCGTGGTTAATCCGATACTTAAAGGTGTGATGGGCGATGAAAAAGTCAAAGTTGAAGGCGCTGTTCAATTTAGCGCAGACATTAAAACCCAGGGCGGTTCATTGCTGGCTTTGAAAAAAGCAGCCAGAGGCACAGTTAACTTTGATATGAGCCAGACGTCCATCACCGGCCTTGATATTGAATATTTTTCACGTAACGCCATTGTTGATTATCTTGAACAAAAGAAACTGGATGTCTCTCCCGAGTGGCGCGGGCAATACCAGCCCAAACAAACCACCGCGTTCAGGAAAATACATGCCAGTGCAGTTATCGCGCAAGGCAAGTTACGCAATGATGATTTTATAATGGATTCAAAACGCATAAAAATCACGGGTAAAGGTGTAGTCAATATTGTTAAAAATACCATGGACTATAAATCGCTGATTGATTTGACGCTTGAGCGCAAAAAAACTTTTGCAGAAAAACTTTTAGATGAGCCTATGGGGGTTCGTATTCGCGGTCCCTTTGAGAACCTGGCGATTGAACCTGACACCAAACAACTCGCAAAGGCGGCCACCAATCTACTAAAAGCAAAAGCTAAATCCGAGGTTAAAAAGAAAGTTAAGAAGGAAAAGAAAAAAGCCAGGAAAAAACTTGAAGACAAACTCAGGAACAAGCTCAAAGGCCTGTTTTAATGGCGCAGTTGATTGTTTCAGATCAGGTATTAGCCTGGTTTAAAAATCACGGACGGCATGATTTACCGTGGCAGCAGGAGCGAACCCTGTACCGGGTATGGCTAGCTGAAATCATGTTGCAACAAACTCAGGTTGCAACGGTTATTCCTTACTACCAGAAATTTCTAAAACATTTTCCTGATTTATCAAGCCTCGCTCTGGCATCACTGGATGATGTGCTTACGCTCTGGGCAGGTCTCGGGTATTACACGCGGGCACGTAATCTTCACAAGGCGGCTGTTGTCATACAGCAACAGCATGGTGGTTGTTTCCCGGAAAACTTTGATGATGTACTGGCGTTGCCGGGTATCGGCCGATCTACTGCCGGGGCTATTCTGGCGCAGGCGTTGGGACAACGTCATGCCATCCTCGATGGTAATGTGAAACGCGTGTTATGTCGTTATTTCGCCATTGAAGGCTGGCCGGGAAAAAAGGCGGTAGAAAAACAACTCTGGCGTGAGGCGGAAGCCTGTACCCCTCATGAAAGATTAGTGGATTACACGCAGGCGATGATGGATCTGGGTGCCACGATTTGTAAACGTTCATCACCCAAATGTTCAGCCTGCCCGTTACAGGCAGGCTGCGAAGCTTATGCAACACAGCGAGTTGCAGAATTACCCACCCGTAAAACCAAAAAAGTATTACCGGTTAAAACCACCCGTATGTTGATAATCACCGACGAAAGCGGCGCAGTGATGCTGGAAAAGAGGCCACCCACGGGTATCTGGGGTGGTTTATGGAGCTTGCCCGAAATTGATCCGGATGAGAATATCGAGAATGTCTGCATGCAGCGCTGGGGTTACAGCGTGCAGGTGATTGAAGATAACCCCGGCTTCCGGCATACCTTCAGTCATTATCATCTCGATATCACACCTAGCCGGATTATTGTTGGAAACAGTGCAAATTGTGTGCAGGATGCAGACAAGGTGATCTGGTGTGCCTCGGGAGAAACGCAGTCCAGAGCATTGTCAGCTCCGGTTGCCAGAATCATCGACCAGTATGCACAGAGTTCCCCCAAAACTTGACTCAAAGCGAGTATGTCGATTAAATACGCCCCTCAGAGAAGGTAGATGGGGCAACGTTTTTCCCCGCCCCTTACCCTCGTCCCTAGCCCCTGTTTAAAAGGCCGAATAGCTCAGTTGGTAGAGCAGCGGATTGAAAATCCGCGTGTCGGTGGTTCAATTCCACCTTCGGCCACCATTTTCTCTTTCGTTGCGATTATCGTATTCAGACTGTTACGCTACGTTTCGTCAGAATTGAACCACACGTGGTTAAATTATTCGGCGCGTCCATGCGCCTCACCCTTCGGGCCGCACTTCGCTCCAGGCGAATTTAGTCCACCTTCGGCCACCATTTTCTCTCTCTTTGTGATTGTTGTATTCGGGCTGTCATACTCTATTTCGTCAGAATTGAACAACATGTGGTTAAATCACTGTGGGTGTAATTCCCCGTGGCTTGTCACGTAATCTGTAGGTTCGAATTCATTCGAACAAAATGGTTCGGTGTACGCTGGTATATCCTTGTGCGAATGAATTCGCACCTACAATTAATACCCCGTCCGCTTGCGGCAGGGTATTTTATTTCGGCGCGTTCGTACGGCTACGAATTACGTCCTGTAGTTTGCCTTTTAGGCTGACCTTCGGCTATGTTGAT
>QIHT01000003.1 GCA_003229115.1 Gammaproteobacteria bacterium
TCCTGCATCCATGCAGTCGTCAATCAGAACGAACGAAGTCGCACTAAATCCGGGCGCCAAACAGGGAAGTTATTTCGTGCCCATTCCTTAATACGTCCAAATATGTACGTTTTGGGCAACTATTTGCCAATACCTGGGTTTGCAATCCAATCATATCGACACGACCCTGGAATACATATAGAGCCCAATGTCATTAAGTTAAACCAAAATTTCTGCTTGGTGTAGGTTGGCGGTGAGCTTGCGAACCCCAACCTACGGTACACCGTTTTTTTGTTAACTTAATGACATTGATATAGAGCCTTTATTTACTATGTAAAGATAAATCTGAGTTTGATACCAGCACTTTAATGCCAATGCACCACTGCCCACATGGAGTATGCCTTATACTCCTCTTTATCTCGCTTTCATTCAAGTTGTACGGTTAATGATGAGATAAATGATACACACCAAGTAGTAATACCTAGAGCCTCCAGCAAATGCATTTACTGCGTTATAACGCTTGGTGATAACCCCACTACTTACCTGTAACTTGTACTCTGTCTAAATTTTCTATTTTTAGTTACAGAATGTAATGCTGGCTGACTACATCATGTTAATTTTCTTCAGGACAGCGAGAAAGCTACTCCGCGCATCACAGCAATACTCATACCAACTGAAGGGAGACTGGTAAGGCTCGAATTTTTCACGATTCAAACATCGCCAGACAAAAGGAGAATACCCCATTCGCTTTGTCTTGAGGCACCGGTAGTCAGATATTTAATCCGTCAGATATTATCTCAAGTGCAAAGTGCGTTTTACGTACAACCATTGTTATGGTGCATGAAATACACCCTTGGCTTACTTTGTTGCTTTCTCCCAAACTAATGGGCCATACCACTGAGTACTACTGTGTCACATTGTGTACGCATGGACACAGCAGGAGTGCAAATTGTTATAGTGCGAGGTATGCATCCTAACTTGACTCAAATATCATCCCGGATATAAACACAGGACACACCCACGCAATAATTGTTGCATGAGTGTGCCTGCATAATTGAATATCATCTGTTACTCACCTAGGTCACTAGACCAACCGGGGGAGATACGCCTGCAAAGAGCAACCGGTCTCTCAAAACAGGGCCTGATGATCGCCTAACCCAGCAGAACATATATCTCTTGTAATAGGACTCACCGTTGTAACTGCCAACACGATATGGTTCCCAACTATTATTATAATCGAACATTGTTACTATCTCCTTTTTTGGTTATAAATTTTCCTGTAAGTACAACTACAAACAGGCCTCCCAGGCTGGAGCCTTTACAGACACAATGAACACGCTCACTACATTGGCTCTACCATTACCATATATCTACCCCTCCCTTCGCCCCCCTCTGTCAATCTAGATCGAAGACAATGCTATGTCATTGTAATAATTCACTCAATTAGTGTGAATATTGACAACATCGTAAAACAACCTGCATATTGTGCTACAGGTGTAATATCAGTTGGGCAAAAAAGCTTCGATCGGGTGTAAAACGCGGTCGCACGAGCTCGGAAACCCATGGATTAACATCGTAGTAATTAAAGTTTTTATCAAACAGATTTTGCACAGAGAGGCTGATGCTACCTCTTCTCTTTGGCAAACGATAACCAAGTGTCGTATTCACTAGCACAAAAACATCACTATCGTCAGCGGTCGCCGCAGATAAACCTGCCCTGGAAATATTCTGTTTTACATAATTAGTCGCCAGTTTGCCAAAAAAACCTTGGGTCGTAAAATAACGCAACGATAATGGCAATATATGAGTTTTACTCCGCGTTAAAGGGTCATCGTCAGGTGCAGAAAAATTTTCATACTGATATTCGCCACCAATCACAATATTTTTTGTTGGTGTTAAATACAGATAGGCACGGTGAATATCTTCGTTGCGCTCCCTATATTCAGTAATGACGGAGTTGCTGTCCAATACTGGAACATCCAGTTTACGCCATGTAAATTCCAACCCGGCATTGGTGCTACGTGTCAAAGAAACATCAAGCCCAAGACCATATCGAGTAGCTGTGGTCGCACTGAGATCATCGAAAAATTGATTGAATCCTGCAATTTGTGTCGGTTCTATGGTTTGATTCGCCACAAAAGCACGCTTTAAAGTTTTAAATCCGGCAGCACGAAAGCGCACTTTGTCGTTGAGCTGCCATTGCACACCCAGCTTGGGATTGAATCTGTTCTGACTATCCCGGTCGACAATCTTATAATCATCATAACCCACACCTAGCGTCCAAATGAGTTTGTCAGGATATGTTATATTGACATAGGTATAGGCATTGTCATGTTTTCTGGTGAGTTCGTCATTGGTTATACATATGATACCCGGGATAGGGAAAGGAGATGAACAAGGAGGGTTATCAATTTCCTCACGTCTCTCGACAGCCACGTCATAACGACCAGCCCCTGCTGTGATATTGTATCCCCGGGACTGAAAGAGGTACTGTAATTCGACTTGGTAACCTTCTTGCTGCTCGTTGAATTCACGCCGCTCCCCCAATACCGGATCATCCACATTTTCTGTGTTCTCCCGATCAACATCCATCACATTTGCAATAATATGTGACTTCGGTGATATCGCAAAATGACCCCCAACACGAAGATTCTTCTGTTTAATATCGGTTCGTACAAGCGGATTAAAAAACTCAGGATCAAAGCGAAGCGCTAGGTCACCATACCGACTATCCCTACGCCGATGTTCAATCTGGACATTCAGCCTGGGCGTCACCACAAGTTGTGCAAAAACATTATATAAATTATTTCTTTCATCATTGTTCTCGCGAAAGCCATCGGTTTTTGAATACAGATGTCCCAGGCTGAAGGACAATTGTTTGTAAATACCCGCGACCGTCAATTCGTTACCCAAAGTATCGTTATTGCCGACAACCCCTGAGGCAAGAAGCTTTACCTGATTGCGCTCAAACAAAGGTGTATATTCATTTAGCGTCGCATTCGCAAGCCCTATACCAGGATTAAGATAGGCAGCACTAAAACGCGGTTTAACCGGGGTGATATTAATTGGTTGCAGCAACTGAGCCTGGAGCAATTCACTAACACGAGCAATTTCATGACGAGGGAGAGAGCTATAAGCATCGGCCAGAAAACGGTGGGCAGAGTGATTAGACGGGTCCACAGCAATAGATTTCCAGCCTTCGGCGAGTGCTAGCTGGTCCATCCCCAGGTCACTGTAAATACGAGACAGGCTGGCCCCCCGTGCAGCCAGATCCTGATCCAGTAACAGACGCGACCGGTAAACTGCCCGCTGATCATTTAATGTTATGGATTGTTGTAAATTCTCTAATGCATCTATAGGCCTATTTGTTGTTTGCTTTAGAATCGCATCGTAAAAATAAGGCGTTGGATCATTAAGGTCCAGTTCTTTGGCCAGTTCGAATTGCGTATCAGCCAATGGATCGCGCTTTTCTTCGTAATAGGCTTTACCCAGATAACTACGAATCAGCGGGTTTGCCGGAGCGAGACTGGCGGCAATTTCAATCTGCTGGCGACCGGAGGCCAGTTCGCCACGGCGGATCATCGCCAGACCCAAACCCAGCCGGGGCAGAGGGGTTGATTGGTCAAATGTGATCGCCTGATTAAAGGCATGTTCTGCCGCTGTGATATCAATCCGTGTCAGATAGGCAAAACCCAGCACACTTTGCGTTC
>QIHT01000120.1 GCA_003229115.1 Gammaproteobacteria bacterium
ATAAGGCAAATGAGTACGATCAGGGCAGACTGCGTTTTTAATGGTTAATTAAACGCGGTCTGTCTCCTGCTGTTCTATTGTTTCTTTTTATGCCTCGTCAGAAAAATTTGTGGGGTGTTTCCGGTACTGGTAACACCCCCAACGTATGATATAAGGCTATTTCAGCCGCATGATAGGTTCTAAAACCATACGCTTTTCTGGTAGTCAGTTTTGCCTTGGTGTTAAATCCTTCAACTATACCACTGGAAAACTGCTTTTTAGCCTTAAACCAGTTCATTAATAACGGCTGATGTCGGCGCAGCATCCTGGCCACTCTTTTCATCGGTTCGATCTTTGATCGCATGGTTTTTGTGCACCATTTATCCAAGTACACACCGGCCCAGTAGGGTGAGGTGTATTGCCAGAATAATTGAAACTCTTCTTTCAACAAATAACTCCGGATCGACTTCAGGTTGTACTGTAAAAGTTCTGCCAGTTTACTGCCCTGTGTCGATGTCAGATTCTCTGGTTTCTTGAGTAACAGCCAGCGAGTCTTTGTTAGCACAGGTTCATACCCCTGTTCTTTCAGCTCTCTTGCTTCCTGTGCACGGACTTCATCCATCGCCTTACTTAAATGTGTCATAACATGAAATCTATCCAGTATATTCAGAGCATCTCCAGCCTTTTTAGCTATCACCTTCAAATAGGGTTTCCACATATCACTGCATATAAATTTAAGCGCCAGACTACGTTCTTTACCAAACCAGCGAAAGAACCTCAGCAAGGTTTTTGCTGTTCGTCTCTCGCCTATCCAAAGCAACCGTTTATTGTGCTCATCAATCTGATAAACCAGTGTCAAGTAACGGTGGCCTCGCTTCCAGGCGATTTCATCAACACCAATGGCATCGACACCGGATAAATCCTGATGGCCTCTACCCCAGTTTACTGCACGCTCTACCGAACAAAATACATGATCCCAGCTCGTGTGAAAGGCTTCAGCCACTTCTTTCCAACTCAGGCGTTTTGCCCAACCGGCCAGATACCAGGCATAGGCCTCTGTCAGTCGACGTTTGCCCTCAACCCAGGGCATGTCTTCTACGCTGATGCCACAGCGAGGACAATCAACACGTCGTGGGCGGTAAACAAAAAAGATCTTGCAGCCCCACATTGGAATGAACTCAAAACGCCTTACCGGCAGCCTGTCATACCCCGGTCTTTTCTTAGCGCAATGGCCGCATATCGGACGGCTGTTTGTACGAGGCCGCATCTCAACCTCAAGGGTCGGTACGCTGGCCCCTTCTAGCCAATGAACACTTCCGTAAACAAAAGATTTGTATTTCTGGACTCGATTGAGGATAGTCTTGATCTGCATCCTGTTCCTTTCTCTGATTTGATGGTGGGTCGCACTTCCATCTTCTCAGAATCGGGGCAGGATGCTCCACCCTCAATCTTTTAGAATACCTATCATTTTTACGGGTTGTTCGTTATATTTTTACCCACTAATTTTCCTGAAGAGCCCCAAACAAAAAGACACCCCGAATACGTCGTGCCCATAAAAAACATGGGCATACCCTCGTCACTCACGGCAGGTGAGGCTGCTGCGGAACTCGGGCATTAAAAAGCAATGCCCTCAGACATCCTCGCAGAAAGCCTCCTCACCTGCCGCTCGTTCCTCGGCGACTCCAACGGAGCCCGTAAGTCACAAGCAAAAGAACAAAACCTGAAGTCCAAAACCCGGACAGATTTTCGCGCGACTTTGGCAGTTGGTGCTTTTGAATTTGGGTCCCCTGGAAGGAGCCGAGGAGTGAGTGATGTGTGAGGGGTTGTCCGCGAAGGCTGTCTGAGCGAACGTTTTTTGTGAACGAGTTCCGTAGCGGCCTCACACATCGTGAGTGACGAGGGTATGCCCACGCTTTTTGTGGGCACGACTGGTCGGGGCGGCATTTTCTTTGGGTACTTGCTTTGTTGCTGTAGACAAAACCGCCGGGAGCGGTTTTGAACATGCGAAGCATGGCCCGTAGGGTGGATTACATGGACCGCCCGTGGGTGCGAATACCCACTACCAACAACCGTTCAGAATTGGAAAAACTAAAATCAACACCAAGATCCCTCACATCCGTTCGGGATGACAATTTCTAAAATGACGACCTTAGTCGTCTCAGCAACATAATCCTCCACCTCTCAATAGTGTAAAATTCACCCCCTAAATACTCCCGATAGATTTATGTCTAGCAAATTCAAAAAGATAGCCAACCTAAGCGAACTCAGCACCAGTAAGCTGATGCGTGTTAAAGGTGACAACTACGACCTCTGCCTGGCTTATGTCGAGGGTGCTGTTTACGCGATAGATGACTTATGCAGCCACGAAGAAGCCTCACTGGCAAAAGGTTCTCTGCATGGTCATTGCGTAAAATGCCCGCTGCATGGCAGTCGTTTTGATTTGACCAACGGGCAGGCACTGGATGAACCGGCGGAAGAAAGCGTACAAACCTATGCCGTTAAAATAGACGGTGACGATATACTGGTACAGATTAATGAGTGATATAGAAGAGTTACTGAAAAAAGATTCAAAAGCCATCATGCGTTCGATTATTCAACGCATCGCGACGGGTCCTGACATGAGCAAAGACATTTCGGCCGAAGAAGCTCGTGCCGGTATGCGCGCCATACTCAAGCAGGAAATCGATCCTGTACAGGCCGCGATTTTTCTTATTGCGCTGCGCATGAAACGTGAAACCGATGACGAGAACAAAGGCATCCTCGACGGTATACGCGATGCCAGTATCCGTGTCACGGCGCCGGTGGATGAAGTACTGGATCTTTCCGACCCTTACAACGGTTACAACCGCAGCTTACCCGCCGCGCCCTTTTTACCTGCGGTGATGGCTGCCTGCGATGTGCCTTGCGTTTCTCACGGCGTAGAAACCATGAGCCCGAAATTTGGTATTACGCATCACCGCGTACTTGCCGCTGCCGGTATTCCTGTTGATCTAAGCGTGGAAGAAGCTGCTGCACAACTCGGCAGAAAAAGCATCGGCTGGGCCTATGTTGACCAGGCGGCTTATTGCCCGACGCTGCATACGCTGACTGATCTACGGACTAATATTGTGAAACGTCAGGCCATTACCACGGTCGAAGTACTCACTCAACCGATCCGTGGAAAAAATAAAACTCACTATATGTCAGGTTACGTACACACCCCTTATACCCGTGTTTACGCCATGCTGGCGCGTCACGCAGGTTTTGACAGTTGCCTGATGATACGCGGAGTTGAAGGCGGCATTATTCCTTCGCTGCGACAAAAAGGAAAAATGTTTTACTACCATGACATGGGTGAAGAACAGGGACAGGAATTTAATCCGCTGGATATTGGTATTAAACAAGATGTGCGTGCCACACCACTGCCGGATGATTTACCCGAACGCCCTGCCGGTGATGATGTAGGCGCTGCTTTTGACGCCGAAGAAGCGGCAAGAATTTCCGCACTTAACGGGCTGTGCGCGCTGGATGGTGACAAGGGTAGTACCTACGACGCGCTGGTCTACGCCGGGGCTATTGCACTCTGGCATTTGAAAAAACATGACAAGCTGCAGGATGCCGCAACGCAGGTAAGAGATGTACTCGACGCGGGCAAAGCCATGAGTCGTTTTGAAAGCGCAAAAAATTAAGGTAACGCCATGCCATTAAGCCAGCAAAAAAAAGAAGAAACTCGTGATCGTTTAAATCGTGACCCCGACTTCCGGGATGAGTTTTTAACCAGTGCCCGCAATATGTACGTCAAAGCCCTGGCCTCCAATCCTGGTCTCGAAGACGAGATCAACAGCTTTGAAAAAATTATGGGAGCTGACCCACATACCTACGAATTTGGTAAGGGAGAAATGAACGAAATGGACATCTTCGAAGTCATACTCAATGCTTATGACAATCAGATGTTACTCGAAGAAAAAGAAAACAGCACGATTAACTAAATAAACTACCTCACCGCAAGCGGACGGGGTATTAATTGTAGGTGCGACTAAATTGCCAGCAGCGATTTGAACGAAGCCCCGAAGGTGTGAGGCATAAGGACATGCCGAATAATTCATTCGCACAAGAATATACCAACGTACACTGAACCATTTTGTTCGAATGAATTCGAACCTACAGATTACGTGGCAAGCCACGGGGAATGACACCCACAGTGATTAAAATATTTTAAATCAACGATTATCATACACAAATGAAAAAATTACTCATAATATCTTCCGTCTTGTTTTTAACATCTGCCTGCGTGGACAAAACAAACTCACCCAGACAAGTTGCGGAACAGTACTGGCATGCTCTCAGTAATGGCGACTTTTCAACGGCAAGAAAACTGGTTTCAAAAAGCACACAACAAAACCTTGATGCTTACCTTGCGTTAGCGCCCAACCAGAAAACATCGCCAGGAAAAATAAAGCTGGGTGACGAACTAACCACAGTGGCCACAACTATTTATCCGGACAATACAGAGCCAGAAATTAACTACGAACTTGAAACCGTATTAATTCTTGAAAATGGCCAGTGGAAAATTGATGCTGCACGCACACAGGCTCCTGTAACTATTTCAGCAAACGAGGAAGAACTCGAAAAACTGGCCGAACAACTTTCGGAATCCATGAAAGAAAATATCGATACCATGGATGACGCGGTCACAGAAGGCCTGCAAATGCTGAATGAAACCTTGGAGGATGGCTCAAAAGAAATGGGGCAATCATTGCTCAAACTCATGAATGAGCTCAACAGCTCGATGCAGGAATCTATTGATAAGATGAAACAACATCGTGAGCAAAAAGAGCAGCAGCAAACCCAACCTGATCCTGACCAGGGTGAAGGTATGATTTAAACCGATATATCGGCTGACTTTTTATTTACCAAAAAATAGCAGAACACATAGACACGTTATAGCTTCCCGCTGTTGCTGTTTGCGATGACAAAAAATCTGTGCCAACGTAGGCCGGGATAAGGTTTTGTCGTTCCCGGCAATTTCCTGCAGTATGACCATGCCTGCAACGACCCTTATGCAGGCCTGCTTCTAAATCCATCAACCAACAAGAGGGAGTTTATGGGACAGCAGTGGAGTCATTAAAACCCCATAAAAAAACCCCGCTGTACAGCGAGGCTTTTAATTTATCCAGAGCAGGTAAAATCAGCTAATCTTTCTACGTGCTACACCAACCAGACCTAGCAAACCAGAACCAAACAACCATACAGCTGCGGGTACAGGAACGGCTGTTAACGTCATCGAATAAGAAGAACCTGTAGCGTTACCAGAGAATGTCCAGAAGACATTAGTAGCATCAAAACCGTTACCAGAAAGAAGACCAGTGCCTCCCATGCTCAACGTGCTAGCTGTCTGATCAGTAATGCTCATGCTACTAAGATCCAGTTGCCATCCACCAATGGTATAAAGATCCGTCACCGACGCGAATGATGACAGGGAAATATTACCATCACCAATTGCGCCTGATGTAGCAAAACCGGTGACGGTTGATGCAATATCATCAGTACCGCTAGTGCCGGTTGCTGAACCCAGAGTAATCTCTGTTGCCAGATCCAGGTCATTATCTGCAGAGAAACTGCCTGTAACACCCATAGTACCCGTAATTAA
>QIHT01000137.1 GCA_003229115.1 Gammaproteobacteria bacterium
CTGTAGCGTTTGTTATGATGGGCGTGATACTGGAGTATATGCAGAGTTTTGATCCGGCGCGTTATTATGAAGTAGACGATATGATTGCCAATGTGTTAGGTGTGGCTATTGCTGTGTTTTTAGCTAAAAAAACGTCTTTCAGGCATCTACTGGTTAAGTTTGAACGGAGTATTGGTTAAGTTGGGGATGATTGTAATTTGAGGTAATTTTTTTAGCCACAGAGGTCACAGAGCACACAGAGTTTAGTTCGTTATTACTGTATGTGTTACGTAATTCGTTGATAGAAATGAAGTAGGCCTGCATAAGGCGCGTTGCAGGCATGGCTAAAATGCTGAACCATGCCGGGAACGGCAAAACCTTACCCCGGCCTACGGTGGACGCGATTATCCATCATCGCGAACAGCGATAGCCGTATGGTGAACCTGTCAGCATACAGGGCAGCTGGAGATGACAACTCATCTGCGCGTTGACCTACGTTTTACCAGTGGACTAAGCCGGGGCGCCGTCGGTGGCGGAAGTATTATGCTAAATACATCAACGAATTACGTAACAGATACAGTAACGACGGGAAAGTTCTGTAGCTAAAACCGGTTTCACTCTGTGTGCTCTGTGACCTCTGTGGCAAATAAAGTATTAATCAGATTGTAGGGTGTAATAAGCGAAGCGCACTACACCGAGTTGACCAGGTTGTTATTAGCAATAGTCACACAACAGTTTTCAGAAAATGCATGATTAACTTTTTAATGCTTTCACCAGTCGAACACGCTCTTGTTTAATTTTATCGGCAAGTTGCATGTTTTCAAAACCCTGTTCTCTAAGAGCGCTGACATCAACACTGTTTGCAGCTTTTAAAGCTTTTCTGAAGTAGTCACCCTGTTCAAAACGTTTATCCTCAAACCCAGGGCGACCTCTTGCATCAGCTTCACTGGCGAGTAAAAATTTTTCAAAACGTTCAGGTTTCCTGAAAGCATCAAGTTGTTCCAGTGTTTTTACAACAGTCTCGGGTTTAAGTTCCAGTGCGCGATGATAGTGCAGGTGGAAGCGTGCTGTGCGTTCTGCCAGATCACGATGTTCGTTAGGGATACGCAGGCGCTTGCAGACATCAAGCACGAGTTTGGCGCCGCGTGACTCATGGTTTATATGTCTCGGCCATTCTGACTCAGGTGTAGTACCTTTACCCAGATCGTGCAGTAATGCCGCCAGACGAACATCGGTATCCTTGCTGAGTTTGCACGCTTGCTGCAATACCATCAGGGTGTGAATGCCTGTGTCTATCTCAGGGTGATGTTCTTCGGGTTGTGGAACGCCAAACAGGCAATCAACTTCAGGCAGAAGGATCTTGAGTGCACCACAGTCTCTTAATACTTCAATAAATTGTGAAGGCGAGCGCTCGCCAAGTGCCTTATTCATTTCCTGCCAGACACGTTCCGCTACCAGGGCATCGATCTCACCGGCAGCCACCATATCTTTCATTAGTTGCATGGTTTCATCGGCAACGATAAAACCAAGGTGCAGGTAGCGTGCAGCGAATCGCGCTACCCGAAGTATGCGTACAGGGTCTTCCGAGAAAGCAGGGGAAACATGGCGCAGAATTTTGTCGTGAATATCTTTGACGCCATTAAAAGGGTCTATCAACTCGCCTTTTTCATCTTTTGCGATGGCGTTAATGGTCAGGTCTCGTCGCTCAAGATCCTGCTCAAGGGTTATCTCAGATGAGGCATGGACTTCAAAGCCTTTGTAGCCGGGCGAGGTCTTGCGTTCGGTGCGAGCCAGGGCGTGTTCTTGTTTTGTGTCAGGGTGCAGAAATACAGGAAAGTCTTTGCCTACCTGTTGATAACCGGCAGCCACCATATCATCGACAGTAGCGCCGACAACGACCCAGTCTTTCTCACTGAACGGGTAATCGAGTAATTCATCACGGACAGCTCCGCCAACCAGATATGTTTTCATAGATGAGTATGTTGCCATAGTGTGCATGTTATTTGTTAAAGTCTGCTGATTATGAATAGCAGAAAACCTTCCCCCGGCGTGTCGCGCGATCATCGAATTTCAGATGATGGGCTGGATCGATTGCGCAAGCAGCTTGATTCAGGTGTCAAAATTAGTCAGCCAGTATTGCAGCAATGGGTGAAACGATATGGAGATGTTGCACTGGAAATTATCGAACAACACGGCATTAAGCTGCCGGGGCGAAAATGAGCCTGCCATGGTACATCCCAGCAGCTGGCTGCGGCTGTTATCTGGGGCATTTATTATCCGCTGGTCGATATGGCGCTGAAAAAGATATCACTGTTTAGTGTTATTTTGTTGAGCATGGTAGCGAAGCTATCAACTTCATGGGCGCGTGGAGTGTTTATTCCTATTTGCCTTCTGGTAACATCATTATTAGCGATCGCTCCTCCAGGCCGTTTATTCTGTCGATGCCATAGTTAAGAGTATGACGAAAATTATTTCGAGAAACAAAAAGGCTTCCATGTGGAAGCCTTTTTATTAAAACGTGATCTTATCAATTATTTCATCGCAGCAGTAGCCGCTTCCAGCGCAACACCTTTGTTAATGTTTGCACCCATGTCGCCAAGAACAGCTTCAAGTGAACTCAAACATAAGAAGATATTTTCTGTGCGAGAGCTGTGACCCATCAAACCAATACGCCAGACCTTACCTGCAAGTGCGCCAAGACCCGCACCGATTTCTAAATTGAAATCATTGAGTAAGCGACCACGTACTGCTGCCTCATCAACACCATCAGGAATGGATACCGAGTTAAGCTGAGATAAGCGATATTCTTCCTCAACAACAAATGATAGCCCCATGGCTTCCAGACCCGCACGCAGTATGAGGTGGTTATCGTAATGACGTTTCCATGAGTTCTCTAAACCTTCGTCCTGCAACATAACTAATGATTCGTGCAGCGCGTATAAAGCATTAACCGGCGCAGTGTGGTGGTAAGCGCGTTTTGCATTGGGGCCCCAGTAACCCATGACAAGGTTGGTATCAAGGAACCAGCTTTGTACTTTGGTTTTTCGGTTGGTGATGACATCGACAGCGCGCTCACTAAAACTTACCGGTGAAATACCCGGTGTGCATGACAGACATTTTTGTGTGCCGGAATAAATCGCGTCAATGCCCCAGTCATCCACTTTAAGTTCACTACCACCGATTGAAGTGACGGCATCAACCAGCGCCAGTGCATCGTTATCGTGTGCGAGCTTACAAAGTGTTTCGGCATCAGAGCGTGCACCGGTCGATGTTTCTGCATGAACAAAAGCGAGCAGTTTTGCATCGGGGTTGGCTTTTAAGGCATCTTCGACTTTTTGTGGGTCGACAGGTTTGCCCCAGTCGTCTTCAACCATGACAGGTATTGCGCCACAACGCTCAACCACTTCTTTCATACGACCACCAAAAACGCCATTTTGCGCAACGACCGCTTTATCACCGGGTTCCAGAAGATTCTGGAAAGTGGTTTCCATGCCGGCTGAGCCAGGTGCGGAAACAGGAATCGTCAGCTGATTTTTTGTCTGATAGGCATATTGCAGCATGGTTTTCACTTCATCCATCATGCCAACAAAGGCTGGATCGAGGTGGCCGATGCAGGGCCGCGCCATTGCGCCGGTGACAC
>QIHT01000111.1 GCA_003229115.1 Gammaproteobacteria bacterium
TGGGGGTGTAGTAAGCGGCGGGCGCGGTGTAAGGGGCAGGGGACATCATCACCCCATCTTCCATCACGGTTATTTTAGAGTTACGGGTGGTATCCACACCGCGCAGACTGATGCTGGGAAAAAGACCAAAACCATCTTCTTCGCGCACATAAACCCCAGGAACTTTGCGCAGTATACGGTTTATATCATCATAATTTTGTTGACGAATATCTTCTTTTGTTACCACCTGGGCAGAGCCGACTATCTTTTCGATATTGGCTGGATTACCAATTACCATGATTTTATCAAGCAGACTAGTTTTCGTATCTGCTGTGTCAAATTTTTTATCTACCGCACCAGCAGGTAGTGCTAGGCTAAGCGCGGCTATAGCGATGGCATCGCGTAATAAACGATGTTCTTTTTTCACTGTTTCACTCCCTCTATCTGTTTTTAATTTTGTAATGCCGCCTTCATCCATCGTGGTGCTGACAGTGAACACCGGAGAAGGGGTTGATAACTGGCTGGCTACTTAATTGATTGCCCTGTGTGGGTGATTGGCTGGCTGAGAGGGATTATGAATGGGTTTTCAATGAATGTAAATGATAATTGTTATCATTCGCAGGTGGGGCTGACTTGGGGATATCTGGATAAGTCTGATTGAATTTCAGCCAGCATAAAACAATCATGATTTTCTCAGGAGCACATTAATATCTGGATTTCCTTTATTTCTTTGTAAATCGTACGTCATCCGGCAGATAAAATTTGACTGCAAATGTTCTCGAATAAAACCTAGGTTCAGCCTAATTTCTGGCCCATGCAATTACCGTCTCATTAGTTCGCGTTGTGTTTTTCAGAACAATTCGTATCGGTTGTGCTGGTGGCATATACCCCTGACTGGTAAAAAATGACAAACAAGCCGAAAGAGAATGTGCTTGAATCGGTATGCCGGGGTATCGTAGCTCTACTCTTTTTAATAATGCGGCTCCTATACCGCGATGCTGGTAGTCAGTATGCACCAGTAAATCACCCACCATGGTGATGAATACACCATCACTAAAGGCGCTTATATAGCCGATGAGTTCACCAGTTGCATTTCTCGCCTGGGCAGTGAAAGGGTAAGCGTCTATCGAAAGTTCAATTTCGGCACAGGTAGAGTGACACGCCAAATTTACTGAACGTCTCAATGCTGTTAGCTCTTTGGTGACGATATCTTTACCGGTTTTAATGCTAATATTAGATTCAGGCATTGGTTGTTTTTTCCTTAAATAAACTCGACCAGGAAACAAATTGATAGAGAAAACCATCACTAAAAACCATTGCCATCATCAATAGTAAATAATAGATGTTGCTGTCTGTCGTGGTTTCGATTGCCTGTACTTTTTCCATCTTCTGGCCTTCTACCTGTGCTGTTTGTGGCGCAGGTTGCTGTTCAGTTTTAGGTTGCACGGCATTAGCCTGGCTCAGCGGCGTTAGCGGCGCCAAGCCAAAACCAGTTGCCTGCTTGTTAACGTATGTTTCGAAGGCTTCATTTTTTGTCAATACGTCATATTTTTTCGCCAGTTCAATGTAGGTCTCAAGCAGTTCTTTAATGATTTTTTCATCAGCATTCCAATACGCTTTTCGTGTGGCTTCCAGCATGCGCTCAACCATTTGTGCTAGGGCATGGGCATTATTTTCCTCATACCACTGGCGTATATCCATCTTATATTTGTCCTGTACATAGACTTCAAAAAATTCTTGCCATTGGTCATCACGCACATTATCGGGATCAAGCACCTGCCAGCCCCAGAAATTATTGAGTACATCCAGCGTGGTGAGTGTGCCAGCATAACCTTCGGCCTGAATCTCTTTGATCCATTGTGGGTGAAATTGGCGGGTACGTAGTTCCATTGCCAGAAAACGGTTCAACGGCTCACTGCGACTGTTGTCGGGGTCACGCAAGTTGGTGATAAACATTTCAGGGCTTTTACCATCAAGGTGGCGCACGGCCAATGAAATTCCGCCCATGTATTGAAATGGGTCATCACTGCTTAATAATCCGTAGACATTGGATGAGCGGGAGAAAGTGCCACATCAGTGCCGGAAAGGTTTTTAGCATAAAGATCAATATCGGACAGTTTTTCCCCAGGTCTTTTCATCGCTGCCGTAGAAAAACCCCATGCGTGACAAATAAAGTTTGGCTAGCTTATCTTCTGCCTTCCAGCTGTCGGAGGCCATGCTGGCACTCGCAATATTGGTCCCGTAGTTACCGCTTTCGTTAGAGAAGATGCGAATGGTGGAGAGTTTGTTAGACTCTTTTTCACTCATCCCTTTCTGCCATCAATTCCGTTTTAAGCTGAGCGGCATGGCGATAAACGAAGTTGTTGTCCTCCTTTAACTGTGCCACCATTTTCAATGGCCTTGGCGATCATCATCATGATATTGGGAAAGGCATCACGATAGAGACCGGTGGCAGAGAGCACCACATCAATACGTGGTCGTTTCAGTTCACTGTAAGGAATGATCTCGGTGCCGGTAACACGGCCACTATCATTCCATACCGGTTGTACACCCATGGCGTAAAGTACCTGGGATTCGACTACACCTAAGTGGCGCATGGTTTCGATAGACCACATGGAAAAAGTCACTTTGTCGGGATAGGTTCCATGATCACTGTAGTAATTGGCAATCAAATCGTCCATCAGTGCTTTGCGGGTCTCCCATGATACCTGAGTGGGTATTTTCGAAGGGTCAAAACCGTATAGATTTTTACCGCTGGGCAGGGCTTCAGGACTACGGACTGGATCACCGCCGGTGGAACTGCTGACATACTGCCCCGCCGTGCTTCTAGCAAGGCACTGTTCTCTTCTATGTTTTGAAAATTAGCGTAGTGGACTTTAGCCTCGATCAACAAATCATGCAGTTGATTATCTTTAATTTTATCCAGACTGGTTTCATTGATGACAAAAGTTTGAACCAATTGATATTCAGGTGTTTGATTTAAGGTACGATAATCCACGGGGTGCGCCTTGTTCGCCGGTTTATCGTTCGGCTTTGGCGGCTGACAACTACGAATATCGAGCTGTTTCATCGCTTTAGCAGCACGATAACGACTCACCGCCGTATCTTTGCTTGATACTATCGTGGCGAGTTCTGGCTCCTGCCGAACCCTCGCTGAGGGTATGCGCGGCTTTCACTTTAGCGGCTAGCTTGACCTCTTCGGGCTTAATTGCGGTCGTGTGCTTGTCCCAATACTTAAAACTACTACGATTGATGTCTAAAACGCTGCATAAAATAATCAATGCGTAGCTCTCTTGAAGTTGGCGAATCATTTTAAAACGCTCAGTTCGTCCGACATCAAGAGAGCCGTCGCTTTTTTTAAGATGGTTTTCTCCAGTTTAAGCCGTTCAACTTCCCGTTCTAGTTCTTTGATGCGACGTAGCTCGCTCGGCGGTGATCGGACTGGCATCTGACGTAGCACCATCACGTTCTTTTCGCAGCTGTCGAACCCAGCGGTCAACCGTGGAGTGACCAACATCCATCGACGTTGCAGCCTCACTCGTCTTGTAATTCTTGTCTAGCACAAGCTCGGCAACTTCCTGTTTAAATTCAGGGGTAAATATACGTTTAGTCATGGTATTTCCA
>QIHT01000139.1 GCA_003229115.1 Gammaproteobacteria bacterium
CACAGAGTACACAGAGAAAATCTGTGTTTGGTTTTAAAACCTGGCGACACCTGGTTTCATCTGTCATTGCGAGGAACGAAGCAATCTCCAGACGTCAGGAAACACTAGACAACTTCGCGCCAGTAAATAACTAAATCAGCATTTGCTTTTACCTCTGTGCACTCTGCGACCTCTGTGGCAAATATTTTTTAAAATCTTTAACCCTTCTCCCTTTCTGCTGCGTTTATAGAGCTGAGATTTAAATAAACACAGGAGAAAATCATGTTAAAAATCAAACCCGTAACCACGCTATCCGTAGCGATTTCAACGGCTTTACTCATTGCTTGTGCGCCTACACAGCAAGCAAAAACCAATACTCAACCCGTTAATCTACCGGTGCCAGTAATAGCCACATCGGTGGCTGATGTAATAAATGAGGATGTAAAAGTCAAAAATCTTCCACAATCACAGGTAAGCGTTCCACAAAAAATCGAAGCCGATGCTCCTGGACGGCAAGGCCATCTGCTGAAAAGTGGCAAAGCAAAATACATGGCTGAAGAATCAAAAGTCTATGCCGCCAGAGCCTATAGCACTGGTGTTATGTTGCAGTCTATTCGTGCGCCCAGTGAACCGGTTGATCGAGAAAATTACGCACAGTTCGATGATAATTCAGTCAAACTTGTTGCCGAATCACCCGTCTCCACATTTAGTATCGACGTTGATACCGGCGCCTATAGTAATGTTCGTCGCATGCTCAATGAAGGTCGCATGCCACGCGAAGACGCTGTGCGTGTTGAAGAGATGATTAACTATTTTTCTTACAATTATCCGACACCTGAAGATGACACCACACCCTTTCGTGTTACCACTGAAGTTGGTCCCTCACCGTGGAACAAGGACACACATCTGGTACACATAGGCATCAAAGGTTTTGACAGCTCACACGAATCATTACCGCCCGCCAATCTTGTTTTCCTGCTTGACGTATCCGGCTCCATGCAATCCGAAAAAAAACTGGGGCTGCTCAAATCATCGTTAAAACTGCTTACCGGAAAACTGCGCGAACAGGATCGTATTTCTATCGTGGTCTACGCCGGCGCAACCGGTGTAGTACTTGAACCCGTCAAAGGCACTGAAAAAGCTAAAATCTTAACCGCCATGGACAGTTTAAGCGCAGGTGGCAGCACCAATGGTGCTGCCGGTATTCGTCTTGCTTACCAGATGGCTGAGCAGTCATTTATCAAGGGCGGTATTAATCGCGTTCTATTAGCCACTGATGGTGATTTCAATGTCGGCACGGTTAACTTCGAAGCTTTGAAAGACCTTATCGAGGAAAAACGTAAAACCGGTATTTCACTGACCACGCTGGGTTTCGGCAGGGGCAACTACAATGACCACCTGATGGAACAACTGGCTGATGCAGGTAATGGTAATTACGCATACATCGATACACTGAATGAGGCACAGAAAGTTCTGGTTGATGAGATAGGCTCCACACTTAACACCATCGCCAAGGACGTAAAGATACAGGTAGAATTTAATCCTGATGTTGTTTCCGAGTATCGCCTGATTGGTTATGAAAATCGTGCACTAAACCGGGAAGATTTTAATAACGACAAAATCGATGCCGGTGAGATCGGTGCTGGTCATACCGTTACCGCACTGTACGAAGTCTCGTTTAATGATAGTAGTAATAAACGTATAGACCCTTTGCGCTATGGCTCAACACGCAGCAAAACTCCACGGCACAAAGATGAAATTGCATTGCTGAGACTACGTTATAAACAACCTGGTGGTGATACCAGCAAACTGATTGAAACACCAATCAAAACAGCTTCGACCATAGAAAACATTAACAAAACGACTGAGCATTATCGATTCTCGGCTGCGGTTGCAGGCTTTGGCCAGTTGCTACGCGGCGGCAAGCATACTGAAAATCTTGATTACGATGGCGTACTCAAGCTGGCCCGTACTGCAAGAGGTAAGGATAACTTTGGTTATCGTGGTGAGTTTATCTCGATGGTTAATCTTGCTAAATCCATAGCAACAACCACAACACAGGCGTCGCGTTAAAACTATCACAACTACCCCTCGGGTTTTCGAGGGGTAGTAAATTTGCGAAATCTCTGTAAGTGAGTATGCTTGCCATGCGATGCAGGAAAACACCACCGACGAGCAATTAATGTTGAACTACCGCGACGGTGATGCGGAGGCTTTCGAAGTGCTCTACCGGAAACACAAAGGCCCTTTGTATCGTTATGTACTACGACAGTGCGATGAATCCTACGTCGATGAGATTTTTCAGGACATCTGGATGAAAATAGTTAATGCACGAGAGCGTTATAAGGTTAATGCTAAATTCACCACCTGGCTATACAACATCGCTCACAATCGTATTATTGATCACTACCGGCGACAGAACATTAGACCAGTTAGTAATAATGAGGGAGAAATTGAATCAACGCCATCGCATGCAAATAAACAACCGGAGCAACAGGCACAAAGTAATGAGCAGGTTGAACAATTGCTCATCGCAATCAGGAATTTGCCGAACGACCAACGCGATACCTTTTTATTACATGAAGAAGCAGGTTTAAGCATCGATGAAATCGCACAGACCACCGGTGTTAACTTTGAAACAGCAAAAAGTCGACTGCGTTATGCGATCGGGAAATTACGTGATGACATGAAAGGTTTGTTATGACGACTGAAGACAAAAAATTATCTGATATGTATCAAAAGGCGGCTTCCGCAGAACCGTCTGCACATCTGGATGAAACCATCCTCAAGGCTTCAAGAGATGCGGTTGAACATACATCTCATGCAAAAAGTCCCTTCTCGGGCAGTTGGCCCATACCAATCTCAATGGTTGCTGTGATCATTGTTGCGGTGATTGTTGTACCGGTGGTACTACAGGAATCTAAACAAGCCCCGAAATTCAATGCCCCGCTACCTGCCAAAGTAACGACAGACCAGTTTGCTGCACCCGAGGCTGATAGCAAAGTGAGCACACCCGGAAAAATGAAACAACAACTTAATAGTCCAGCAAGGCCACAGGCTGCTTCAGAGAAAACCACCCCAGTTATGCCGGAGCTTAGCCAACCCGCCGATCAACTACTTATGGAAGAATATCTGGAAACTGAAAGTCCTGATATTGCCACACCTTCACTCTATTCGCGCCAACTCAATTCTCCAGCCAGCAACACCGGTGCAGGACGCCTAAGTAATAAAAATGATGCCGCAATAATAAAGTCAGAAAAAAAATCCGTCCTCATGCAAGGCTTAATGAAAAAAGAACGCGCCAAACGTGTACGCTCCGCAGAGGGCTGGCTTAATTACATCAGTAAACTTATCACTGATGGTAAACTGGGAAGAGCCAAACTAGAACTAGAGAGTTTTAAAAAAACTTACCCCGACTACATCATCAACCCTGAAATCACCAGACAACTCGAAAACCAATGAACGAACGATACTTCCGTCTACGCCTAAGCTGTACATACAAAAATACCGATAATGAAATTGATAAACTAAACATTGAAGTTCTAAACAAGAAAACCTGGGAGAAACTAGACCTTAGCATCAGATCACCGGGTTTTTTATTGTTTATCAATGGATT
>QIHT01000136.1 GCA_003229115.1 Gammaproteobacteria bacterium
TGCTTCACCCCAACCTACGGATCATTATTCGACAGTTCGTAGGTCGGGCATTGTCCGACATGGGTGACGGTGGGCAATGCCCACCCTACAGGTCCGTTCGCAATGGCATAACTAAAAACCTCTGTGTGCTCTGTGGCAAATAAAATTCCATGAAGTATGATTATCAGTAATTTCTTGCGAATTTATTACGAATGTATGTAACACTCCCGTTTAATGACAACTAAAAAAACAACAAAAAAAACAGTCAAAAAGTCCTCGCAAGGCAAGCGATGTAACAACAAAAAGAAAAGCAGTAGCCGCAAACGATCGGTTGCTGGTTGGACATTATTGATTTTTGTTGTCACTGGCCTGTCTTACACGGTTTATCTGGACTCCGTCGTTACAAAGATGTTCGAAGGCAGAATCTGGCAGCTGCCGGCAAGAGTCTATGCGCGTCCACTTGAACTGTACGTCGGCAAAACCGTGTCTGTCGGGCAGTTAAGCAGTGAACTGCAGTTACTCAATTATACAAAAGTCGACCGGTTACCGACCAAACCGGGACAGTACCACCACTGGAACAATACCTTCGAGATAGTAACGCGGAATTTTAGTTTTTGGGATGGTGACGAAGCAAGCCGGAAAATCAGGTTAGACGTTGAGAGAGATAGCATTGCAAGCTTAAAGACCTTATATAGCTCCAAACCTGTACCACTGGTTCGTTTAGATCCGCCCTATATCACCGGTATTTTTCCTTCACACGGCGAGGACAGGATCCTCCTCAAAATTGATGAAGTGCCCGATGATTTTTTAAAAATGTTGATTCTTACTGAAGACCGGCGTTTTTTTGAACATCCAGGTGTCGATGTGACATCTATCGCTCGCGCACTGGTGGCTAACCTCAAAGCAGGGCGTACTGTTCAGGGCGGCAGCACCATAACCCAGCAACTGGTTAAGAACCTTTATCTAACACCGCGTCAAAGTTTATGGCGAAAAATAAACGAAGCCATGATGGCTCTGTTGCTGGAGTTGCATTACGACAAACAGAAAATTCTCGAAACCTACATCAATGAAATTTATCTGGGTCAGGATCAGGAGCGTGCTATCCACGGCTTTGGTCTGGCGAGTATGTACTACTACGGAAAACCGATGCGGCAATTGTCTTTTGATGAAATGGCGATGCTGATTGGTATGGTCAAAGGCGCTTCCTATTACAACCCTGCGAGAAATCCTGAACGAGCGGCAGAGCGCAGAAATGTGGTTATTGCATTGATGGTGAAACAGGGCATGGTCTCCGCCGAACAGGCCAGAAAGCTGTCGGCAAAAACATTGCAGGTAACGCATCATGCAAAACGTGGTCGTTATCCGGCTTTTGTTGATCTTGTAAAAAGGCAACTAAGAAATATTTACGATGCAGAGGATTTGAAATCAGAAGGACTTCAAATTTTTACTACGCTGGATCCTTTTGTGCAGCAGGCGACTGAGAAAGCGGTATTTGATGTGTTGCCAAATCTTGACAGAAACAAACAGGGACTACAGGTCGCCGCTATCGTTGCGTCACCCAGCAACGGTGATGTACTCGCGGTGGTCGGTGATAAAAAACCTGCGTTTTCGGGTTTCAATCGCGCACTCGACGCCCGACGTCATATAGGCTCATTGATCAAACCCGTGATTTACCTGTCGGCACTTACCCAGCCCGATAGATACACATTGGCAAGTTTGCTCGATGATGAACCACTTCGTGTTATGGGTGATGACAAAAAAATATGGCAACCAAAAAACTACGACAGAAAATATCACGGTGATGTGATTCTTTATGATGCACTGATCAGGTCATACAATATTCCGGCCGTCAGGGTGGGGCTGGATATCGGGCTTGGAAACATTGTTAAAACGGTGCGCGAACTGGGCAGCAATAAAATTCTGCCACCTTATCCATCGATTACACTCGGTGCGGTTGATATGTCGCCGTTTGATGTTGCGTCTATTTACCAAACCTTTGCCGCTAACGGTTTTCACAGCCCACTGCGAAGCGTATTGGCAGTGCTTGATAAAAATGGCGAGCTGCTTAATCGATACGCGCTCGACGTGGAAAGACAAATTGATCCCGCTGCTATTGCACTGGTTAATTACGCCATGAAAGGTAATGCCGAGCATGGCACCGCGCGGCGGCTGTCAAAAGAGCTGAATATCAAGGTTGCAGGCAAAACCGGCACTTCAGACGATTTGCGCGATAGCTGGTTTGCCGGCTTCTCGGGCGATACGGTGGCGGTAGTGTGGACGGGTTATGATGACAACCGGCCTTCCGGCCTGACCGGCTCCTCGGGCGCGATGAGGATCTGGTCGAGGCTAATCGGCGCTGTTTCATCAAAATCGTATGACCCCGTGCTACTGGATGGCCTGGAAATGCACTGGATTGACCGCGACACGGGTCTTCTTTCGGGGAAACAATGCGAAAATGCGATAGAATTACCCTTTATTAAAGGCTCGGAACCGCAGTCGCAGGCTGAATGTTCGGGTGCGGTTTCATCAGGTTGGTTTCAGGATTTATTCGGTGATGATTAAAGAAAGTGGCGAGTGGCGGTTTTGTAGGGTGGGCATTGCCCACCGTGGGTCTAAACGGTCACGTTTTATCATGCAGCCTGGCAGGCAATGCCTGCCCTACGAACTTCGTAAGTCTTAAAACGATTTTAGCCACAGAGGTCACAGAGAACACAGAGGCCGCCACCCGCTCGCAATGACGAACTAAAAACCTCTGTGTCCTCTGTGATCTCTGTGGCAAAGGATTTTTACTAATGCAAATAATGTTTCGTACTTTTTATTACAGTCTTTTTTTCGCGATTTCTTTCATGCTTGCTTCATGTGCCAGTTTTGAAGGCTCCCAGTCGTCTTCGGAAACTGCGCGCCTGCAAAAATTTTCCGCGTGGCAACTACAGGACGTAGTGACGAGGTCGAGAAACACGAACGAGGCAGCGCAGGATTTGTTGCGACAGGCGGATGAATTAATCGCAGAAAATCAGATGGAACAGGCCGCTGAGAAACTTGAACGGCTTTTACGTATTGAACCTTCCTCTGCGCAGGCCTGGAGTCGTTTAGCCTGGATTGCGTTGAAAGACAACAGACCGGGTCGCACTCAACAAATGGCACAGCGTAGCAACAGTGTTGCTTATGGCAATAAAAGTCTGAAAGCATTGAACTGGTCGTTTGTCAGGCGGGCAGGTCAGTATGCGGATGATGATGATCTGGTAAAAAAGGCCGAGGACATGATTAAGCAGCTCGGTTTTACCATGGGGAAATCATAGTGAAGTCGTCTCAGTACCTGGGGGAAAGCGGTCCGTTCAGTAAACTGGTTGAAGGTTTCCAGGTACGGCAAAGCCAGCTCGCGTTGAGTGATGCTATTAGCAGTGCGATTGATCAGAATGAGGTACTGGTGGCTGAAGCCGGTACCGGTATCGGAAAAACTTTCGCCTATCTTGTGCCAGCGGTGTTGTCGGACAAAAAAGTTATTATCTCAACCGGCACAAAACATTTGCAGGATCAGTTGTTTCGAACCGACATACCCAAAGTGTTAAAAGC
>QIHT01000067.1 GCA_003229115.1 Gammaproteobacteria bacterium
CCGCATATTCGTATTGAACATCGTGTCGTCGCTGCTGGTCCAAGCCATGGTGACAATATTGCTAACCTCGCACTTTATTATGGCCTTGCCTATTATTACGCCAATATCGCTGAACCTGCTGAAGACAAACTTGATTTTGCACATGTGCGTGATAATTTTTACACAGCCGCGCAGCACGGCATCAATAGCCATATCGAATGGACAGACAACAAGAGCATAACTATTCAGAAACTGGTGCTGGATCGTTTACTGGTTGAGGCCGAAACCGGTTTACACAAACTAGGCATTGATGAACATGACATAAAACATTATTTAGGCATCATTGAACAACGCATTAACAACGGACAAACCGGCACTGAGTGGCAACGCCAATTTGTAGAACTTCATAATGGCGACATGCAGTTAATGACAAAAAGCTATTTCAACAACCAGAAAACCAATCAACCGGTACACCTGTGGGATTTTGAGAGTTAAGAGTTAAGCCTTATGCTAAATGAAACACATGATTTACCTGAAGGCCTGCTAGATGCTAAATCTACGGAATTACTCGCAATTCTTGGTGCCCCCACGCTCATTCATCTTGAAGGCAAGATTAAAAAACCGCTGTTTGTTTGTACGTTACTGCACGGTAATGAAACCACGAGTTTTTATGCCATTCAACAATTACTTAAAGACTATCAGGACACACCTTTACCACGCTCACTTTCGATTTTCATTGGTAATGTAGAAGCTGCTGCACAGGACCAACGCAGGCTCGACTCACAACTGGATTTCAACCGGATCTGGCCCGGCACTCACTATTCCGATTCTGCCGAAACAGACATGATGAAAACCATCTGCAATATCATGCGAAAACGAAAACCTTTTGCCAGTATCGACATACACAATAACACCGGTTATAACCCGCATTATGCCTGCGTCAACATCCTTAACCCGCATTGTCTGCAACTGGCTGGTATGTTCGGCAGCACGGTGGTTTATTTCACCAGCCCGAAGGGAGTTCAGTCTTCCGCTTTTTCTGATTTTTGTCCGGCGATTGTTCTGGAATGCGGACAGTCGGGTGACTCGGATGGCGTAGCACATTCACTTAACTTGCTAAAAACCGTGCTTGAGCTTGATGCACTACCTGAAGGTCACCCTGAACATATTAACCTGCACCACACCGTAGCTCGAGTCACAGTTCCGGAAAGATTTACTATAGATACCGAAAAAAATGCTGACATCCACCTCGATCCAGCGCTTGAAAATCAGAACTTCCGCCAACTGACTACCGGCTCGGTTTTTGCTGGTGTAACTGCCGATAGTCAGGCCAATTTCATTGTCAGCAATGAAAGCCATGAAGATGTCACCAACGAGTTCTTCGATGTAATCAACAATGACATTGTGTTAAAAAAAGACATCATCCTTTCGATGTACACCACCAATGAAAAAGCAATACGACAAGATTGTCTGTGTTATCTTATGGAACGCATTCATTTTACATAAAATAAAAACAGAAGATGGCAAAAGCAGGTGCAACAGGTTTCACTCGAATTATTAATGCAGCAGGTTACTCATGGCTGGGATTTAAAGCGGCCTACAAAAATGAAGCTGCCTTTCGACAGGAACTCTGGTTAAGTATTATTCTTGTTCCAACGGGTATTTATCTGGGAGAAACATTACTGGATAAAGCGATTCTGGTATGTAGTGTCCTGTTTGTATTAATCGTCGAGTTACTGAACTCCGCCATCGAATCGGTGGTCGACAGGATTGGTGACGAGCCTCACGAACTCTCGGGTCGTGCAAAAGATATGGGGTCATCCGCAGTATTCCTGGCAATCGCTATCACTATCATCATCTGGGTAGCTGTTCTTTATCCTGGTGCTTAACAATTCACTGTTCGACGCAAATTAAAAACCACTTAAGTCCACAGATGAACGCAGCACTGTAGGCCGGGATAAGGTTTTGTCGTTCCCGGCAATTTCCGGCAGTATGACCCTGCCTGCAACGACCCTTATGCAGGCCTACTTCTATTTTTTGCCGCGAATAACGCAAAGGGCGCGAAGAAAAAATATAAAAGCTTTTATTTACTCCGCGCAATCCTGCGCTACGCCCTGCGGGCCGCACTAACGTGCGTTCAAAATGCTCCCTGCATTTTAGTGCGTCCTTTGCGTTATTCGCGGCAAAAAATCTGTGTACTAAATTCCGTAAACCTCATATCACCCTCTTACTTCTCACCCAGGTATGCCTTACTGCCAAACTCCTGTGCCATTTTTTGTGTAATTCCCTGTATAACTCCGAGAAAGGTATCAACACAGGATTGATCATTGGTTCGCCGACCTTCATTTAAACCCGAAATAGCGATATTGATGCCTGCATGATAGTTACCACGATCTATGTGGCTCTGAATCTCATCAATGGTTGATTCGATATTCATATTTATGGCCTCTTATTCGCCGGATAGCTTTACTGAACCACTCCCGCCCATTCATTGTTATGATATCACCGCGATACCGGCAAATGTACTCCAGAGGTCACCACAATGAGCCAGAATAATAGTGAAATACAGGACTCGCAACAGGTGCGCCAACTGGCCGCATCCGTTGTCCGCCGCGCACCCATGGACGCGACCAACGTTTTACTCAATGAACCAGATACCATCGTTAGTGCCGTATTACACAAAATAGAGCCACGACTTGCACGCAAAATACTGCGTCATTTTCCGACAGAACGCGCTGAACTTATAAAGCACAGCTTGCCTGAGCAAATGGGAGAGCTGCTCGAGCGTAACCTGAGCTACCCTGAAGATACGGTTGGACGACTGATGGCAAACACCGCAGGTATTCTGGGTGAGACCTTGTCCGTACAACAGGCCATAACAGTCATCCGCAACATGGTCAAAGAAAATGTTGCATTCACTTATGCCTATGTGGTGGATAAAGAACAACGACTTCAAGGCGTGGTGGTTATGCGTGACCTGTTGTTAGCTGAGCCAGATGAATTCATCACCGACATTATGATCAACAACCCTTTCTGGTTTTCTCCACAAACTTCGGTTAAGGAGGCCATGCTGGAAGTTGTACATCGGCATTACCCGGTTTACCCGGTGTGCGATGAAAATGGCAGGTTTATTGGCCGCGTACAGGGTTACGAACTGTTTGAGGAACACACCATTGATGTCAGCGCCCAACCTGGTTTGATGGTCGGTGTTGATGATGAGGAACATTTTGGTACGCCGGTACAACAGTGCTTCCGTAACCGTCATCCCTGGTTACAACTTAACTTACTTACCGCTTTTATTGCGGCTTTTGTCGTGGGTATGTTTGAAAATACCATTGCCAGCATCGTAGTACTCGCCGCCTTTCTTCCCGTGCTGGCAGGACAATCCGGTAACACCGGTTGCCAGGCACTGGCTGTCACGCTACGGGGTATGACATTGGGTGAATTCAAGCAGGGATTTGAAAACAAACTGATCATGAAAGAACTTAAACTTGGTTTTCTCAATGGTGCGCTGGTCG
>QIHT01000245.1 GCA_003229115.1 Gammaproteobacteria bacterium
GCAGCAAAGTGCATAACCGCATCAATTTTGTGTTGGTTAAACAGATTATCAAGTACGACTTTATCGCCGAGGTCGCCTTCAATGAATTGACCATATTTAACGGCATCTTTATAACCACAGCTTAGATTATCAAGCGTGATGACATCTGTTCCGGAGAGGGAAAGTTGTTTGACCATGTGTGAACCGATATATCCGGCCCCACCAACGACTAGTGTTTTCATAAGATGTTTTTTAAGGAAAATTTAATTACTGTGGGTGTAATTCTCTGTGGCTTGCCACGTAATCTGTAGGTGCGAATTCATTCGCACGGTTTGCGTAAACATTGGCAACATTGTGCGAATGAATTCGCACCTACCATTAATGTCCTGCCTGCTTGCGGCGGGGTAGTTTAGTTAACTTCAATGATTGTATCACCACCGGCTACCTGTTTCGAAAGTTTTATTTGCATGCCTTCTGCGGCGCAGTAGCTTTTTGCGGGAGCGCGTTTGCCTTTGAAGTGGGATTCATTTTCTATTTGTATTTCATCGAGTTCGCCATCACTGCGATCCGGGTCGTGGTGGAACATGACGAGTGCGCCAACTTCTGCGTCAATCGCCAGTTGTCTTACCTGGGAGATTAATGAATGTCCCCAACCATGTTTGTGTGGCATGTCTTCTTCTGTGTACTGGGCATCGTGGATTAAAACATCGACACCTTGCAGGTAGTCTACCCATTCGTCATAAGTGGTATGAACTTTATAGGGAGGGTCTAGTTCGTTGTCGGTAACGTAGGCACAAACGACACCATCTTCTTCTATTTTGTAGGCCGTACCACCGCCGGGATGGTTAAGGGGTTTTTTGATAATATTTATTCCCCTTTCATGCAAAATAGATTCAACGCCTTTGAAAATACAGGTGCTTTGTGAAGGTAGTTCTTCTGCCTTGATAGGAAAGTTGTTGCCATCCATTTGATCGAATAAAGCGCAGAGTAGCTGGTGGCCGGATTGTGCGCTGGTGAAAACGTCGATTTGCCGATCAGGTTGAAAGATGGGTGCAAAAAAAGGATAGCCCTGTATGTGATCCCAGTGACCGTGTGAAAGAATGATATTGACCGGGTTAGATTTTCTTATGAGCTTTTGTCCCAGCAAGCGCATGCCGGTGCCGGAATCCAGAATCACGTCCTGGCCGTTATTCATCTCAAAATGTACGCAGGAGGTGTTGCCACCATATTTGACTGTGGATGGCCCCGGAGTCGGGGTGGAGCCTCTAACGCCATAAAAGGTGATGATCATTCTGTGTCCTGTAGGCGCTCTTTGACAGCCGAATCCTAATTTAACCAGATCAGATAATTGTGTAAAGCCTTGAGTTGCTCTAAATTCTTATAAAAATTACTGTTCTGTTCCAGTTCTGGGGCAGGGAACAGGGCGTCAGATGCTGCTTAGCAGGCTCGGCAACTACTCTGTTTCGGGGTCAAGGTAGGCGGACCAGTCCCGGTTGTTATCACCAAAAACAAAAAAGAATGGATTGAGCAAACTGTCTTTGGTGTTGTAGTCGAGCGGGCTCATATCTGTTTTTGTGACATAACCTCCCGCTTGTTCGACGATGCAGTGTGCTGCCGCGGTGTCCCACTCGGAGGTTAAGCCAAGGCGTGGATATAAATCGGCACGGCCTTCCGCCACCAGGCAAAATTTGAGTGAACTGCCCATGCTTAACAGGTCGGAGTCCCCCAGATTTTTCATGTAAGCCTGCATTTGTTCGGAGCCGTGTGACCGGCTACCGGCTACCACCAGTTTTTCACCGGCCTGTTTGCGGACACTGATGGTTTTGCTTTCACCGCGGTTTTCTATCTTGAACGAACCGCCCTGTTTCCAGCCGAAATAATCAACATCCAGTACCGGTACATGGATAACACCAATAATACTTTTGTGGTTTTGTATGAGGGCAATATTGACAGTGAACTCGCCATTGCGTTTGATGAATTCACGGGTGCCGTCCAGAGGGTCGACTAACCAGTAGGTATCCCAGCTCTGGCGTTCTTCAAACGGCAATTTTGCGGATTCTTCGGAGAGTACAGGAATGTCAGGCGTCAGCGCGGACAGGCGTTTCACGATGATATTATGCGCGGCCAGATCGGCATCAGTGAGCGGTGACTTGTCGTCCTTTTCCTGAATACTGTATTCGCTGTTATAGACATCGAGTATCTTTTCACCGGCTTCGCGGGCTATTTCAATGCACTGCTCGCACAGGGCTTTAAGGTCCAGGGTTTCTGACATGGCTGACTTCGGGTTTGTTAAACTAAAGGGCGTGCATACTACTATATCTACCCTTATTTTTCCTCCGGCCCGTTTGAGATTGTCATATGAATAAGTACCCGGACTGGCAGGATATCGATACCGTGTTTCTGGATCTTGACGGCACTTTACTGGATCTGCATTTCGACAACCACTTCTGGTTGGAGCACGTACCGGTGCGTTATGCAGAAAAGCATGGTTTAACAACGGATGAAGCGAGCAAGGCATTGATGGAGCGTTACAGTGAGGTGAAGGGGCGACTTGAATGGTATTGTGTTGATTTCTGGACGCGTGAGCTTGAGCTGGATATAGAACAACTGAAACACGAAGTGTCACACAAGATTGCTGTGCACCCACAGGTCAGGGAATTTCTTCAGGCGATAAGAGATATTGATAAACGTGTTGTTTTAGTCACTAATGCGCATCCAGCCAGTCTGTCACTGAAAATGAAAAAAACCGGCTTAAACACTTATTTTGATTGCATGATAAATGCACATGACCTTGGTCTGGCGAAAGAACACGATGGTTTCTGGCGACAACTGCATGTCGTGGAACCCTATGATCCGGCGAGTACCTTGTTAATTGACGATAATCTTGAGGTGCTGGAAAGTGCTGAACATTTTGGTATTGCGCACCTGTTGGCTATATCAGCGCCGGACAGTCAGGGCGCTGTGGTCGAGACGCAACGTTATCTTGCGTTGGAGAGTTTTGCGGAGATTACTCCTTCTTGATTGCAAAGGGTAGGTGCGAATTCATTCGCACAAAGGTTCTGGTCGCTAGCTGACACATGTGCGAATGAATTATTCGGCATGTCCATATGCCTCACCCCGTTGGGGCTCACATTCAAATCGCTCCAGGCGATTTAGTCGCACCTACAGGGAATGTGTTATTTAAACTGGTCGTCCCATCGTTTAAAGCGTTTCTTACAGTAAGCAAGCAAGTCTTCATAATTCTGGAAATAAAGATCAAAGCCATCTTCTGAAGGCGCATCATACTCGCAGTAATCATTCGTATGTTCACGGCATATTTCAGGGCGTGTGAAATAGATTCCGCAACGGCCGTCTACCTGTAAATGCTGGCATTTGCCATCGATTAACATGGTCCAGCCATCTTCATCTTTGTAAATTTTCACATGGTCGTGTGAGACCTGCCATAGAAGTTGTTGAAAATCTTGTTTTGATCTG
>QIHT01000004.1 GCA_003229115.1 Gammaproteobacteria bacterium
CCCATGAACGTACCGCAAATACCAAGTATGTGAATATGCATTTATTGACCTAAGAATCAGGAAAAATCATTTGTGACAACGTTATCGATATAAAAAATAAACCCAGTGCCAGCATAATGCCCTGCACCATTTTTACATTCAACGCCTGCCTGAAAATATGTGCTGTGACCAGTAATTCCCAGCTCATGAGTAACAGCACCAGGAGTGAAACTATACCTGCTACAGGTTCAGGCGAAGCTGCTTCGCCCAATTGTATTAACAGAGGCCATGCCAGCAGATTAAATACAATACCAACGCCGACCAGTGCGGAAATGGTTTGCACAAACCTCGCTTTTAATTTCAGTGCCGACAAAATCACGTAGCTAAAAAACAGCGTGATAACGATATTCAATATCATCCGGCTGATCGACAGTGATGGCTCGACCAGCTCACTTTGCACCACCAGGCCACTAACCAGGTAAAGAAAGATGATGCGATTCATCAAGCCAAATGAATACGGCAAATCCTCGGGTGCCGTTTTTAGCAACAGCATCATCATTAATTTTCGGGCTACAGACACGGTTATATTAGTGCAATCCTGGATGCCGCAGTTGAATCACTTGTAACGTATCCACCCACAGAGTAAATGTTTCAGGTGATCAATTATTAAATATCACCCTAAATAAACCGCCTTATTATAGCGGTTGACAGTAGAATTTAGGATAATATGGGCTGAATGACAACGAATTCCTCGCAACTTACCATTATCCGACCTGACGACTGGCATCTGCATCTTCGCGATGGCGAAGTGCTCGCCAGCGTGGCACCTTTTACAGCGCGCCAGTTTGCGCGTGCTATCGTCATGCCAAACCTGAAACCGGCGATAACCACTGTCAAGCAAGCCGTTGCCTATGTCGATCGTATTGTTGCAGCCGTTGGCGAGAGTGCTTTTGAACCGTTGATGACACTGTACCTGACCGACGAAACCCCTGCCACCGAAATTGTCGCCGCCGAAAAAAGCTGTTTCATCAAAGCCGTAAAATTATATCCCGCCGGTGCCACCACAAACTCATCCGAAGGTGTTACCGACATCAGAAAATGCGATGCCGCACTTGAGGCCATGCAGGAAGCGGGTTTACCGTTGCTGGTTCATGGTGAAGTCACCGAACCTGAGATCGATGTTTTCGACCGTGAAAAAGTATTTATCGAGCAGGTGATGATGCCACTGATGAATCGTTTCCCGACACTAAAAATCGTCTTCGAACATATCACCACAGCCGATGCGGTGGATTTTGTACTTGGCGCGCCATCAAACATTGGCGCCACCATCACCCCGCACCACCTGATGCTAAATCGCAATGCCATGTTTGAAGGCGGCCTGAGGCCACATAACTATTGCCTGCCGGTACTCAAACGCGAACAACACCGCCAGGCCCTGCTGAAGGCAATAAGCACTGGCAACCCCAGGTTTTTCCTGGGCACCGACAGCGCACCCCACGAACAACACAAAAAAGAAAGCGGCTGTGGCTGTGCCGGTATTTTTTCCGCGCATGCGGCGATTGAAATCTACGCCACCGTATTTGAGGCACAGAAAGCACTCGACAAGCTGGAAGCCTTCGCCAGTTTCCACGGCCCGGATTTTTATGGCCTGCCGAGAAACACCGACACCATCACCCTGAAAAAAACACCGTGGGTAATCCCCGACTCCTACCCTCTCGCCGGGCAAACGCTAATACCAATGATGGCGGGTGAGACGCTTAACTGGAAACTGATGTAAATATGAGCGCACCTGATAAAGACAAACCTTTAATGGCACAACGCTTTCGCGGCTTCATGCCGGTCATCGTCGACGTGGAAACCGGCGGTTTTGACCAGAATAAAGATGCCCTGCTGGAAATAGGCGCGGTCACGGTTCAAATTGATGAGCAGGGTCACCTGTCACTGCTCGACGAATACAGCTGCCACATTGAGCCTTTTGAAGGTTCGAATATGGATCCCAAGTCCATGGAAATAAACGGCATTGACCCCTACCATCCTTTTCGTATGGCAAAACCCGAGGATGAAGCGGTACGCGGCCTGTTCAAATTTGCCAGCAAAGAAATGAAAAAGGGCGGCTGCAACCGATCCATTATGGTCGGCCACAATACCATCATGGACCTCAACTTCATTAATGCTGCCGCCACCAGAAATAAGATCGGCCGCAACCCGTTCCACCCGTTCAGCATCTTCGATACCGTCAGCTTTGCCGGCCTTGCCTATGGCCAGACCGTATTATCACGGGCGGCCGAGGCTGCCGGGCTGGAATGGGACAACGAAAAAGCCCACTCGGCGTTGTACGATGCTAAACAAACGGCTGAGATATTTTGCGCAATCGTCAACCGCTGGAGCGATACCGCCGGCCCTGTCTGGATTTAAACCACCGATTTTAAAGAAATGTTGGACTATTTTGGCTATATTCCATAGAAGTATAGTTATCAGGGATGGCGATACATTTAGCTGCAAGGATGAAAACAAAACATAAAAAAGACATCAGAGATTCGATGAGCACCAAAGACCTCTCGATCATTATTGTAGATGACCTGCAATTCAGCAGAATCGTTGTAAAAACAGCGCTCAAAAAAGCGGGTTATAACGGTGTCCGCATGGCTGACAGCGCATCAGAAGCGCTACGTATGCTCGAAGAAAGCCCTGCCGATGTCGTGCTCGCCGACTGGATGATGCCTGAAATGAATGGCATTGAACTCACCGACCGCATACGCCAGAACGACGAAGAAAAGGGTATTTATACCTCCATTATTCTGTTCACAGCCAACGAAGGTATCGAATACCTGGTTGAAGCCTTCGACCATGGTGTTGATGATTATTTACGCAAGCCACCCAATCCACATGAACTGGCCGCGCGCGTCAGTGCCGCCGCCAGGTTATCCATCATGCAAAACGACATGCTGGAAACGTCAAGATTGATGGAAAAGACCATCGCGAGATTACAGAAAACCGCGCTGCTGGACGATATCACCGGCGCGGGCAACGAACACATGCTGACCTCGGAACTCGAAGCCCACCTTCAGGAAGCCTCAACTCGAAAAGGCGGCGTCTGCCTCGCCATGATACAGCTGAATGAACTCGACGACTCCTTAAAAGAGAGTGCTGATGAAGCCGAAAAAGAAATTCTAATCAGCCTGTACCGCCGCTTACGCAGAACCGTTCGCCCAACCGATATTGTGACCCGGCTCGATAACAACATCTTCGGCATTATCATGCACCACAGTGAAATGAGCAAATTCAGAATGAGTGCACTGGATAGAATCAAGACAGCAATTAGTCAACGCCCCTTTAAAACCGAAGCGGGTGATATAAAAATGACCTCCTCAATTGGTGTGCACTATTACAGTGGCAGAAAAAATGATTCAAATGGCCGAAGAAAATCTCGAAATGGCCGCTGCAACCGACACTGAAGATATTATCAACTGATAGTTCCTGAACACATAAAAAAGCCACCCGTGGGGGTGGCTTTTTTATTACACATACATTTCTGAAGTAATCTAACTGGCAGACGCCTCATCGATCATTTTCTTCAAATCACCGTTTTCGAACATCTCCAGCGTAATGTCGCAACCACCAATCAACTCACCCTTAACATAAACCTGCGGGAAAGTAGGCCAGTCAGCATAACGCGGCAGATTCTCAAAAATCTCCGCATCAGCCAGTACATTACAATAGGCAAATTCCTTACCCACCTGCTTCAACGCCTCCACGGTGCGGCCGGAAAAACCACATTGCGGAAACTGCGGCGTGCCTTTCATATAAATCATTACCGCGTTGCCTTTAACCTGCTCGCCAATTCTTTCTAAAACATCAGTCATTTCATATACCTGTTATTTAATCGTCTACCGGGGCATTTTACCCTGAATTAGCAAATCAAAACACCTAATGATATGAAGGGATAATTCGTAGGTTGGGTTAGCGAAGCGTAACCCAACAGCTTGCCATATTTAAAAATGTTGGGTTACGGCAAAAAACGCCTAACCCAACCTACAGACACATCGTTTCAAACAATTACTCGTTGGTATCAATTTAATTCAACACAGCCATTTACAAAAAACCTGCTAAGTGAAATGATATTCTTCCCATCGCTTACCACGGAATCCCATGGACAAATTTGACCATGGCTTAAAAAATAATCATGCCTGAATCAGATCTAAACCAGCTACTCACCGCAGACTCCTTGTTTGATATTGCCGGAGCCACATTCTTTATGCGTGGCGAAAACTACTGTGCTAATGGCGCGGTAGAAGACCTGATTGAGTCACGCGGCATCATTAAAGCAATGGTTGCTGGCGAACATAATTACAAAGTCAAAATCCGAATCAGACATAATGAGCTGGATTACGGTTGTAATTGCCCGGTAGGACAGAAAGGATTATTTTGCAAACACCTGGTAGCCACTGGCTTAACATGGCTGGAAGAACAGGAAGCACCCGTCAAAAATAAAACCACTCGCGCAAAAAAGAAAAGTAAAAAGCCCGATATTTTTGCAGACATACGCGACCACCTGAACTCACTGAACAAAAAACAATTGATCGATATCATCATTGAACAGACAGAAGATAACGTAGCTTTCCGCAACACCCTGACTGCAAATGCCCTGACCGACTTACCCGCAGACAAACAAAAACTCGATGCCCAGAAAGCTTTTATCCGCAAAGCGATACAGATTCGAAATTTCGTGGATTACCACGGCATGTACCGCTATTTGCAAAAAGTTGAGCCTGTTGTCAACCTCATTGAACAACTCTATCAACAAAATCATGACGAACAGGTTATAGAATTAACCGCCTACGCCCTGCGCCTGGGATTCACCGCCTACAACGGGATAGACGACTCCGATGGAGGCTTCGGTGATATGCTGGACGAATTCGCCAGTTATCACCATCAGGCCTGTCATCAGAGTAAGCCAGATAAAAAACGACTGGCCAAATCACTGTTCGATTTACAAATGCACGATGGCTGGGGGCTGATCGATTTCAGACAATACGAAACCGCATTGGGCAAGCAAGGCCTCGAGCAGTTCAAAATTCTGGCGAAGCAACGCTGGCAGAAAGTAACACCCCGGAAAGTCAACCAAGGCGATAATTTCGACAGCGATGATTACAACATCACCGCAGTCATGCAGCAACTGGCAGAAATAGAAGGCGACATCGAAGCGGTCATTGCTATCAAAAAACGTAACTTAAGCAATACTTATCACTATTATGAAATCGCTGACATCTATCGACAGGCCAAACGCTATGATGAAGCACTGCAATGGGCAGAAAAAGGTCTGAAGAAATTCAGTAACGAACCAAATGCTCAGCTGGTTGAGTTTCTCGTCAAAGAATACCAGCGAAGAAAGCAGCACGATAAAGCCATC
>QIHT01000008.1 GCA_003229115.1 Gammaproteobacteria bacterium
GGGGCAACATCATCGAACAAAGTGATTTTCTGACGCGCCTCGTAAAAAACTTCAAAAGCCTGGTTGATCCAGTCATCACTCAGGCTCATCTCTTCTGCCAACGCCTGTAGCGACGCAATACGTAACTTTGACATATCATGTGCCAAATACAGTTTTTGCCGGGCAAATTCCTGACGTTTGGTTCTCAGTGTCTCTATCGTATATCGGTCAGTAATTTCGGGGACGTGTGACTCCATCCAGTGGTAGAGATCCTTCTCGGCTGCCATGATGGTTGGTCCGCACGGCCACAGGGTATCATCCAGATCAAAGGTGAGGAGCTTAATCAGAGTTGTTCTGGCTTTCAATCGAGCTTTCGGCGGCGACTATGGCACTTGATGGAGGCTTCAGGCGCACCACGTAACCTGAACCCGACAGTTCTTTTTCGAAGCTTAGCAGCGCCTCTCTTGCATTGCGATAATTTGCAAAGTAACCAAAACGTACGTTGTAGCGAATTTCATTTTTCCTGTTCATGTAATCGACAATGTAGGCACTGAGGTCAGTGGCAATAAGCTCTTCCACCTTTTGCTCTGCATTTTCCAGTTGGCCATACATACCCACCTGAATCGAGTGTGTTGCGGTTTCTTCCGTGGCAGTATCCTGAATAAGTAAATCGGCTTCCTGCTCGGGATCAGACTTCAACGGGCCTCCAATCGCCAATAGTCGCGGAGCTTCTGCCATCGCGGTTGGTGTGTTTTTTATCACCACTGGCTCTGCCTCCAGCTCAGGTTTCATTGCTGTGGTTGAAGATGGATTCTCCGCCGCCGGGCTTTCAGCGACCAGCGAAACAGCCACAGGGCTACCGGTTGCGACCATGTCGGTTTCATCAGCGCTATCAACATCAATGGTTTCACCTGGCTCGACCTGGGCTGGGTGTTGTGGCCCCATATCCGCAGAGGCTTCTGTCGTCGCTCCCGGTAAAGCAAGCGCGACAGTTTCAATGAAAGAGGCCAGCTTCACCTCGGCTTTTTTAAAGCCCACGACATAGCCACTCAGAAAGACAACCATCAACGCCAGTGTCATGCCAAGTATCAATTTCTTCTGGCTGCTATGATCCAGCAAAACAGGTGCCATATAATGTTTGCTTCGGCGTCTGCGGCGGATATGAAGATGGGTCATATTTATGAAATTCAGTTAAACGTAATAGAGACTATAGATGGAAAAAGAGCTGGCTGTAGCTATCCATTATTTAAAAAAAGCTGACCCTGTCATCAGGAAGCTCATCGCTAACCATGGCCCGTGCACTCTGTATGATGATAACAGTTTGATACATCAGTCAAAATTCCACGTATTGGCCTGGGCAATAATAAATCAACAACTTTCAGTTCAGTCCGCTCGAAGCATTGAAAACAAACTGCTGAACAAACTGTCCAGTAAACATATTGAACCCGAGGCCATTTTACCACTTAAAGAACAGGAACTGTCAGCCTGTGGTTTGTCCCGACAAAAAATTCGGTACCTGCGCACACTTGGCGAACTGGTTCAGACAAAGCAATTAATACTGGAAGAACTCAATGGCAAGAGCAACGACTCGATCTCGGATATCCTGATAGAAATACCCGGCATCGGCCCATGGACAATCGATATGTTTCTGATTTTCTCGATGGCTAGACTTGATGTTTTACCGCTGGGTGACCTCGCTCTGCGAAAATCCCTGGCACTGCATTATGATTTGCCGAATAAAGCAACAGTAAACGAATACGAAGCGATTGCACAAGTCTGGCATCCCTACCAAACCATCGCCAGCTGGTATTTGTGGTTGGCGGTGGATTAATATTTTATTTCAGGGTATGAAAAATATTTTACCGCAGAGGCGCTAAAACGCAGAGAAATCTAGTTATTTTTTTGCCACAGAGGTCACAGAGTGCACAGAGAAAATTAGGGCTTGTTGCTGCGGTCTTCTATATTTTGTCATCTCGAACGAATGTGAGAGATCTTGCACATCAGCGCACAAGATCTCTCACATTCGTTCGAGATGACAGGTTACGATGAATTGCAGCAACAAGGCTAAGTTTTTCTCTGTGACCTCTGTGGCAAAAGTTAGCTTTGAAAAACACCCGCTTTCTCTGCGCCTCAGCGGTAAAAGTTTTTAATCGAGACAGCTAAGAAGGTAAAAAGTCAATCGGATACTTGATGGTAGTTTTCCGCATATTACCCGGTTTAAACTTAAACAGTTTGATACGGGCAATGATTTTTCTTTCCAGCTCTGGCGAGTTTAATTCACTGGAAATAACACGGCACTGGACAACCTTGCCATCTGACCCAATGATTAACTCAACCACAACTTTTCCTTCCAGTGAAGGGTCCTTTCTTAATGCACGATTATAAATACTGTAAATAGCGCCTTTGTTCTTCTGGAACACCTGCTCTATTTCACGCTCATCACGCATCAAGCCTCTACCATTCGCACTCGTTCTCCTGACAGGTGCGACCTGTTTACTTATTTCACTGGTGACTTGTGTGGTTGTCCGTCCGGATAGTGTTGATCCGCCAGTAGTTCGGGTCAGTTTTGCAGTCTCAATACCGGTACTGGCACTGGTTGCTTTTGCCGTAATAATGTTAGTCCGGAAAGTTTGTTTTTCTACACCTTTTGACTTTTTGAGCGGTTTATTATCTAGCGATGAAAAATCAAAGCTGTCTCTTAAATCAAGTAACTCACTACTCAGCGCAACCAGACCACTGCTTGCCGCTTTTTTATAGGCCGTATCTTTTTTCTCAACCTTCTTTTTTTTCTTAACAGGCTTCTTCTTGATTTTCTTTTTAACCTTGGGCACAGGGGGTGGTGGTATTTTTTTCTGCTCGATGATTAACCGGGAAAGGCGAGGCGCTACCGTTTGCAGGTCTTTTTGTATAATTTCCGGTGTAGGCAAGAACGGAACAACCGAACCAATCAGTACAAACGCAGTGACAAATACGACGAGTATTTTTTTAAACCGCCGGTCGTTGGTGCTTTCGACCCAGGGAAGAAACAGCTCTTCCGGTACATTTGCAGGTGACATCATCCTAGCCATTATCAGAATTCAGACGACTTACCGCAAAGGATATATTTACAAATTTTGCTGCCGAACAAGTCAGCATTATTTTCTTCAACAAAACATAAGGTATTTCCTTATCGCCAAGTATAGTTACGCCTTTGCTGGTTATCCGTTTTTTATTATCTGGCGATGCTTTAGCGTTAGCTAATTTCATCAGTTCGTTATAGAGAGGCATTATCATCAGCTTCTTACTACCGACTACTGATTTCATATCAGAAACTTTTTTTCCCTGTAACAAAATTTTATTATCGCCAAC
>QIHT01000107.1 GCA_003229115.1 Gammaproteobacteria bacterium
CGAAAATATTCTCCGGCAAAATACCAAAATCCGTAGCGGCCTGCATATTGCTCGATACTGCAACAAAATGTCGGGACACGGCTTTTTCCGAGCCTGTCATACGCACAAACCAGTCTCGCGCGCTGTGCGCGTTCATCATGGTTTCCTGCGTAGTGAACGACTTCGAGGAAATAATAAACAGGGTCGATTCCGGATTAACAAACTTGAGAATCTCAGTAAGATGCGTCGGGTCGATGTTGGAAACAAAATGCACGTTCATGCCACGTTGGGCAAACGGTTTCATTGCATCACAGACAACGTGTGGCCCTAAATCAGAACCCCCAATACCGATATTAATTATGTCCTTGATCAAGTGACCACTGTATCCACGCCAGTGCCCGCCCCTGACACGTTCTGAAAAATAACGAATCTGCTGCAATACGCGATTAACTTTAGGCATGACATCTTCGCCGTCAACAAAAACCGGCGTGTTGCCACGATTGCGTAGTGCGGTGTGCAAAACCGGGCGGTACTCTGAAATATTGATCGGCTCACCTTCAAACATTCGATCACGCCACTGCTCTACGCCAATCTCACGCGCCAGATTACACAACAATTCAAAAGTTTCGTCGGTCATCCGGTTCTTGGAAAAATCCAGCAGAATATCTTCCATCTGGGTGCTGTATTTTTCGAAACGCTGAGGATCTTCCGCAAACAGGTCACGCATGTGAACCGTTTTGACCTGTTCAAAATGGGCCTGTAAGGCTTTCCAGGCTGGGGATTGGGTTAAATTCGACATAGAAACGGGTTGTTATTCTTTGTTATTCACCTAAGACTAGCGCAAAAATCACTTTTCACCATGTAAAACCGCGCCACAGCAACATTTCCCATGCCTCTGCCCATGGCACAGGCAGCGGGTCACGCTATCGGCAAATATCGGCTTGAGCTATAATGTCGCGCTTTGCCCACACAGCATCGGTTTTCACGACAACCAACGCGCGGGCGCAGATAGTAGCATTTATGAACGAGCAAACCACATCAAAAACCGCAGCAAAGAGTGCTGCCGGGCTTTTAAACACAGCCAGCATCGACAAACAGCTGCGTGCCCGCGTCAAACTGTTCGGCAACCTGCTCGGTAATATTCTGATCTCACAGGCCGGCACCAAAGTCTATGATTCGGTTGAGAAATTAAGGAAAGGCTTTATTCGCCTGCATAAGCAGGACAACCCGAAAAAACGCGCTCGCCTGATGTCGGTTATCGACTCGCTGGATCCACAAACCCTGTCACAGGTGGTGCGCGCATTCAGCACTTATTTCAGCCTGGTCAATATTGCCGAAGAAGCTTCGCAGCATCAGCAACGCCGACGCCAGCTTTGGAAAATTAACGAACAACCCCTGTGGCGCGGCTCATTTGATTCTGTACTGGCTGATTTCAAGCAAATGGGCATGTCGGCAGTGCAATTACAGGCACTATTTGACCGCCTCGCCTACATTCCCGTGATTACCGCTCATCCCACGGAAGCCAAGCGCCGCAGCATTTTGTATGCACAGCGCCGCATCTTCCTGACCAGTGAAAAACTTAACGATACGCGTCTCGGTAGACCGCAACGCCAGGAAATCATCGAGGAACTGGAAACCCAGATCCAGATCCTGTGGCGAACCGATGAAGTTCGCGAACAGCGGCCCCAGGTGCGTGATGAAATTAAAAACGGGCTTTATTATTTTAAGGAAAGTTTGTTTAAAGCCGTACCGGTTATTTACCGTAACCTTGAGCAGCGCACACAGGAACATTATCCCGACCGTGAATTTCAAATACCGAGTTTTCTACAATTTGGTTCCTGGATTGGTGGTGACCGCGACGGCAATCCCAATGTAAAACCTGAAACCACCCAACTGGCGATCCGTCTGCAATCAGAAGCCGTACTCGAAGAATATGTGCGCACACTAACTGAAATGTTTAAGCGCCTGACACACTCGAATCAATTATGTACGCCCAGCAGAGAATTCACAGAAAGCCTGAACAAAGACGAGAACCTGCGTTTTGAAGTGTTCACCACTAAACCGACCATATACAGTCAGGCACCCTACCGTCGAAAAATTGCCTTCATGCGATACCGTATGCAGCAAAATCTGGACAAGGTTCGTGACAGCATTAACCAGCTGGATGGCAAGAATAAAACCGGTGATCGGTCGTTTGATCACGCCTATTCATCAGAAAAAGAATTTTTACAGGATCTTTACCTGATCCGAGATTCATTGATAGGTCACGGCGATGAAAATATTGCAGATCTTGTGCTCAAGGATTTTATTCGGCTGGTTGAATCCTTTGGCTTTTATCTGATGCATCTTGATGTACGACAGGAATCAACACGTCACACCGATGCGGTTGCCGAAATTCTTAAACAATACGAAAACAAAACGGATTACCATGCACTGGACGAAGCTGAACGCGTTAAATATCTTTCAGAACGCATAAACAACCCTGACACTACTTTTACTCTGGATAAGAATACGCTTGATGACTTACATAAAGAAACCATCGAAGTTTTTGAAACCATGGCTCAGCTTTATAACGAAATCAGTCCGCAGGCATTTGGCACCTATGTGATTTCAATGACCCATCAGGCCAGTCATATTATGGAAGTCATGTGGTTAGCTTCACTGGTTGGACTCGCCGGCAAAAATGAAAACAACTGGTTTTGCAAAATAAAAATTTCGCCTTTGTTTGAAACCATTGAAGACCTTCGTCACATTGAAAGTGTTCTGTCTTCATTACTGGATGACACGGTTTATAAATCCCTGCTCGAAGCTTCCGGCAACATGCAGGAAGTCATGTTGGGTTATTCTGACTCCTGCAAAGATGGTGGCATCCTGGCTTCCTCGTGGCAACTGTTCGAAGCACAACGCAAAGTCATCAAAATTACTGATACTTACGGCGTGGAATGCAGAATGTTCCATGGTCGTGGCGGTACTATTGGTCGCGGTGGCGGGCCAACTTTTGAATCCATACTCGCCCAACCCGAAGGTACGGTGCACGGTGAAATTAAATTCACCGAACAGGGCGAAGTACTGTCCAACAAATACAGCAACGCCGAAACCGCTGTTTACGAACTCACTCTGGGAATTTCAGGGCTCATCCTCTCCAGCCGTTACCGGGTTATGCCGGCAGAAACCAGCTCAACACCTGAACGCATGCAAATTATGCGCGAGATTATGGAGATCGGCGAGAACAGTTATCGAGAACTGACAGATCGAACAGAAGGTTTTCTCGATTACTTTTACGAAGCCACGCCCATCAGCGAAATTGCTTTAATGAATATCGGCTAAATTGCTTTAATGAATATCGGCTCAAGGCCCTCACACCGTAAAGCAGGCGACCGTTCAAAATCCTCTGTTCGCGCCATCGGATGGGTATTTGGCTGGGCACAGGCCAGACACACTTTACCAGCGTGGTATGGCATTGGCTCTGCACTGGAGCAATGGGTTGGTGGTGATGCCACCCGCCTGCAAAAATTACAGGATCTATATCAAAACTGGCCTTATTTCAGAGCGTTGTTGAGTAATACCGAAATGGCTCTGTACAAAGCTGATATTGCCACTGCAGAAGAATATTCTGAACTGTGCCTGTCAGATAAAACACGGCAACGCGTGTTCGGCATGATACGCGAAGAACACCAGCGCACAAGCCAATACACGCTACAGGTTTCCAACATGGATAGCCTGCTCGATGACATCGAACCGTTGGCCTTATCTTTAATGCGGCGCGACCCTTATCTTGACCCACTCAACCATATTCAGATAAAACTACTCAAGCGCTATCGTGATGAATCACTCACTGACGAACAACGTGAAATCTGGCTGGATCCGTTGTTGAGATCGATTAATGCGATTGCTGCGGGTATGCGTAATACAGGATAAGAGAAGTCGTTGGTCACTGGTCGTTTGTCTTTAGTTCAGTCAAGGCAAAATGGTCAATAACCAACGACAAATGACAAACAACTAAACACCAACGATTTTTTATGGATCAATTTAACTGGATAGATGGCCTTGACCGATCTGGATGGATAGCCACAGCGCTATTCGTGGTTTTTTTCGTCATTGCAGCATTCACCATAGCTATGATGCTGAAACTAAATGCAGAAAACAAAAAAATCCAGAAAAAAAAGTCGCTTAAAAAATCGCCAGCTGTCACTTCAAAACCAACCAGATCCACTCCTGCAAAAGCCGAAGCCAAAAACACTGAAAAGAAAAAAGAGGCTTCCAGCCCGCTTGAAGAAGCCGAAGTGTTTATTACTTATGGTTTAAATAAACAGGCGATAGATTTACTGGAAGAATATCTAGTAGAGCACCCTTCAAATAAAACGGCGCGTGAAATGTTAGAAAAAGCACAATCAGGCGCACAGAAATAAAAAACTCATACCTTGTCATTGCGAGCGGACTTGTAAGGGCGTAGCGCAACG
>QIHT01000232.1 GCA_003229115.1 Gammaproteobacteria bacterium
GCATCAATGTGTTTTTGACATGTCTCTTCAGTTAAGAAGAAACCCGTACATTCGATAACGAGGTCAGCATTAATATCACCCCATTTAAGATCAGCGGGATCACGCTCTTTAGTCAAACGAATAGTTTTGCCGTTAACCACCAGGTTATTACCGCTTACAGAAATTTCGCCGTCAAAGTTGCCATGTACTGAATCGTACTTAAGCATGTACGCCAGATAATCAGCGTCCAGTAAATCATTAATACCTACAACTTCAATTTCCGGGAAGTCTTTAGCAATTGCGCGAAACGCCATGCGTCCAATACGACCGAAACCGTTAATACCGACTTTAATAGTCATAATTATTTCTCCAAATCTAAATTAATAAAATATAAAAACTTAAATATTTTTGCCGCAAAAGACGCAAAAAGCGCAAAGTAAAAACAATAAATTATTTATCTTTGCTTTTTTTGCGGTCTTTGCGTTCTTCGCGGCTAAATGCTTGTATCTTTTACGCCACGCTACACGCTATTTACCGCTTCAACCACTTTATCAACAGTGAAACCAAAGTATTCAAACAACTGATCAGCAGGTGCTGATTCACCAAACGTGTCTATACCAACTACAGCGCCGTTCAAGCCAACGTACTTGTACCAGCCACCAGTAACAGCCGCTTCGACAGCAACACGTGCAGTGACAGCAGCAGGTAATACAGACTCTTTATAAGCGTCGTCCTGCGCATCATATACATTGGTACACGGCATAGAGACAACACGAATTTTCCTGTCTGAAAGTTTCTCAGCCGCATCCATTGCCAGACCCACTTCTGAACCCGTAGCAATGATGATGGCATCAGGCGTACCTTCACAATCCTTTAATACGTAACCACCTTTACGAATATCAGCGATCTGCTGTGCAGAACGCTGCTGGAACGCCAAACCCTGGCGCGAGAAGATTAAACATGATGGGCCGTCTTTTTTCTCGATAGCTGCACGCCAGCTCACGGCACTTTCAACCGTGTCACAGGCACGCCATACAGACATGTTTGGAATCATACGTAGTGTAGGAATTTGCTCAACCGCCTGGTGTGTCGGGCCATCTTCACCCAGACCAATAGAGTCATGGCTGTAGACAAAGATGCTACGAATTTTCATCAAGGCAGACATACGCAGTGCATTTCGTGCGTATTCAGAGAACATGAGGAAGGTTGCACCGAAAGGTATCAGACCGCCATGCAGGGCAATACCATTCATAATGGCTGACATCGCAAACTCACGTACACCGTAATTAATGTAGTTACTGTCTGGCGTATCTGCGCGCATAGGCTTGTAACCCGACCATTCAGTCAGGTTAGAACAACCAAGGTCAGCTGAGCCACCGAAGATTTCCGGCAACATGGCTGCGTAACCTTCAATAGATGCCAGTGATGCCTGACGAGTTGCCTTAGTTTCAGCGGCATCATTAACGGAAGCAACAAACGCATCAGCTTTGCTATCCCAGTCAGCGGGAAGATCACCTGCCATGCGACGTTCGTATTCTGCAGCAAGCTCGGGATTCGCCGCTTTATAAGCTGCAAATTTTTCATTCCATGCGGCTTCTTTCTCTGCGCCTTTATCTTTAGCAGACCAGCCAGCATAAACATCATCAGGCACTTCAAATGCAGCGTGGTCCCAACCTAATGCTTTTTTGGTCAGTGCAATTTCATCATCACCCAGAGGTGCACCGTGACATGAATGCGAACCACCTTTGTTCGGTGATCCAAATCCAATGATGGTTTTACAACAAATCATGGTTGGTTTATCTGTTACCGACTTCGCTTCTGCGATGGCTTTTTCAAGCGCAGCAGGATCATGGCCATCAACACCGGCGACAACGTGCCAGCCGTAGGCTTCAAAACGTTTGGGGGTATCATCGGTAAACCAGCCATCAACATGGCCGTCAATAGAAATACCATTGTCATCCCAGAAAGCCACCAGCTTGCCCAGACCGAGCGTGCCAGCTAATGAACAGGCTTCATGGGAAATGCCTTCCATCAAACAACCATCACCAAGGAAGACGTAGGTGTTGTGATCAACAATATCGTGGCCATCTTTGTTGAATTCGGCAGCCAGTGATTTCTCGGCAATGGCCATACCTACGGCATTGGTAATACCCTGCCCCAGAGGACCGGTAGTCGTTTCAACACCGGGCGCATAGCCATACTCAGGATGACCCGGAGTTTTGGAATGTAGCTGACGGAAATTTTTCAGATCATCAATACTCAATTCATAGCCAGACAGATGCAACAAAGAATAAATCAGCATGGAACCATGGCCATTCGACAAAACAAAACGGTCACGATCTGACCAGTTCGGATTGGAAGGGTTATGATTTAAGTGATCATTCCACAGTACTTCTGCGATATCCGCCATACCCATGGGCGCGCCAGGGTGGCCTGAATTGGCTTTTTGAACGGCATCCATACTAAGTGCACGAACGGCGTTTGCCAGGTCTCTACGTGAAGGCATTTTGCTCTCCGGTTTAAGTTTTTATAACTGTTACATCACAGCAAACAGGGCTCTTATGAACAACGAGAACACTGCGCAGTGACAAAAAAATCTCTTGGTATCAACGACTTGAGCACCCCAATCAGCTGTAAAATAGCCATGCTCGGCGTCAACGAAAGGCGCGTATTTTCCCCTAAAACACCCGAATGGGCAAGCTGGGGATTTTAGACAAAAACAGGACTCGCCAGAACTTCAGGCGGCTTCATTTTTCCACTTGATAGAGCAACCCATGCTGGGAATCTGCTGCTGTGGTCCCTGACCGGTTTCAGCTACCTGTTTCATAGCGTCGAACAAATCACGCGGTACATCCCTGGCCGCGGTTTGTTTTCGGCTCGCATCCAGTCTGCCGCGATATTGCAGCTTCAAATCCCGGTTGTAGCCAAAAAAGTCCGGTGTGCACACGGCACCATAAGCCCTGGCAATTTCCTGCGTTTCATCCATCAGGTACGGAAACGGGAAATCAAATTGCTCGGCCACCACCCTCATGTTTTCGAAGGAGTCTTCTTCATACTCGGCAGGGTCATTCGACATGATAGCGACACTATTGATACCCAGCTGCATCAACTCGCGCGTATCACGAACAATGCGCTCGCGGATGGATTTTACGTAGGGGCAATGATTACAGATAAACATCACCAGCAAGCCGTTTTCTCCGCGGCACAGCTGCGGTGTCCAGCTTTTGCCATCCACTCCTGGCAGGGAAAAGTCGATAACATCTTTATCAAATTCACAAACGGGTGTTTCTAAACTAACCATAATATTCTCTGATGATTGTTGCTTTATTTAAGGGGGAAAAAGTCCATGGGGCGCGACATCTGGCGCATTTCTCCATTCATACGCCGCATGCTGCCCGTCATATCGTGAACCGCCGCATTCATGCCACCAACTTTCCTGTCCATGGTATTAAGGCTGCCCGACATGCTGGAAACATCGGTTTGCATAGCACCAACGTCACCCACCATGGTATGCATATCGGAAGACATCTGGTAAGTGTTGCGTCCCAGAATGTGCATGGTTTTGTTGATCTCGGGTAACACGTAAACCGACTGGCTCATGCCGATCAGGGTTAAATTCATGCTCGCCAGGCGCGCCGAGACCTGCGCAAAATTCTTTTCCATACTCTTCATGTAACTCGACATCGCCACCATATTTTCCGTCATACGACCAAAATCACCGGCCATGGTGGTAATCAGGTAGGTCATCACCGCACCCAGAATGAAAACACTCAGCATACCCATACGTATGATCTGGGTGGTGCGCTTGCCAATTTTAATGCTCATTTCCATGCTAACGCGAAAATCCTGCATCACCGTAGCAACGATCTGGCAAATATCGTCGGTGTTTTTTTCTGCCGATGCTGTTTCTTTATTCGGCGCCATGGCTTATTGATC
>QIHT01000199.1 GCA_003229115.1 Gammaproteobacteria bacterium
GACACGTAATAATGACGAACGGAGGTTGACCCGAGACACACAAAAGAGGCATTCTAGCAGATTGCATTTTTGATACAGAGACAGACTGATTTAGCTTCATGGATACCATTCAGATACGCGGTGCCCGCACCCACAACCTGAAGGATATTGACCTCGATATCCCTCGCGACAAACTCATCGTCATTACCGGGCTTTCCGGTTCGGGGAAATCCTCCCTTGCTTTTGACACCATTTTCGCCGAAGGCCAGCGGCGTTACGTTGAATCACTTTCGACCTATGCCCGGCAGTTTCTGTCGATGATGGAAAAGCCGGACGTTGACCATATCGAAGGCCTGTCGCCGGCGATTTCGATTGAACAAAAAACCACCTCGCACAATCCACGTTCGACCGTAGGCACCATCACTGAAATTTACGACTACCTGCGTTTGTTGTTTGCCCGCGCCGGCACCCCCCGCTGCCCCACTCACGATACAAAACTGGATGCGCAGACCATTAGCCAGATGGTGGACATGGTGGCGGATTTACCGGCAGACACAAAGTTAATGCTGCTGGCACCCCTCGCCAGAAATCGCAAAGGCGAGTTTCTGGATGTGTTTTCCGATTTAAAACAGCAGGGTTTTTTACGCGTGCGGGTTGACGGCACTATTTATGAACTTGATGACGTGCCTGCACTGGAACTGCACAAAAAACATACCATTGAAGTTGTGGTTGACCGCTTCAAGGTGCGCGAAGATATCAAACTAAGACTGGCTGAATCATTTGAAACCGCGCTTAATCTTGCTGATGATGTCGCTACCATTGCTTACATGGATGACGAAAACAAAGCAGACATTATTTTTTCTGCACGTTTCTCCTGCGCCGAATGCGGTTACAGTTTGCAGGAACTGGAGCCGCGTTTATTTTCATTTAACAATCCGGCCGGTGCCTGCCCAACCTGCGACGGCCTCGGTAACAAACAGTTTTTTGATGCCGAACGCGTGGTGTGCAATCCACACCTGAGTCTGGCCGGTGGTGCAATTCGCGGCTGGGATCGACGCAATGCTTATTATTTCAGCGTGATTCAATCACTCGCGGCACACTATGACTTCGATATCGAAATTCCTTTTGAAGAACTGGATGCAAAGTTTCATGACATTCTGCTCAATGGCAGCGGCAAACAGAAAATTGAATTTCATTATCCCGGACATCGTGGTCGTCGTGGCAAAAAACGTACGCATGTGTTTGAAGGTGTGCTGCACAACATGGAAAGGCGTTACCTGGAAACCGAGTCCAACGTGGTACGGGAAGAACTGGCAAAATACATGTCGGTGGCCGCTTGTCCTACCTGTAATGGCAGCCGTCTGAATGAAGCTGCACGTCATGTGTTTATTCATAATCATGCCATCGCACAAATAACCTCCATGCCTGTTATACAGGCGCACGAATTTTTTGGCGATCTCAAGCTAACAGGCAAACGCGGAGAAATTGCAGAAAAAATTGTCAGCGAAATTTCTGCGCGACTTAATTTCCTGGTCAACGTTGGCCTGGATTATCTAACTCTGGAAAGAAGTGCCGACACACTTTCTGGCGGCGAATCACAACGCATTCGTCTTGCCAGCCAGATTGGTGCTGGCCTGGTGGGTGTGATGTACATCCTCGACGAACCGTCGATTGGATTACACCAGCGTGACAATGACCGTTTACTGGGTACGCTCACCCACCTGCGTGACATTGGCAATACCGTTATCGTTGTCGAACACGATGAAGAAGCCATTATGAGTGCCGACCATGTCATCGATATCGGCCCCGGCGCCGGTGTTCATGGTGGCAGGGTTATCGCGCAAGGCACACATAAAGATATTATGGCTGCTTCTGAATCGATCACCGGGCAATTTTTATCCGGCGTGCGACAAATAGCTATACCCGACAAGCGCACACCCGTGAGCAAAAAGTTTTTTAGCATTAAAGGTGCTAGTGGCAATAACCTGCAGAATGTTGATATCGATATTCCTGTGGGTCTGTTCACCTGTATTACCGGCGTTTCCGGTTCAGGAAAATCGACACTGATCAATGATACGGTCTACGCCATCCTCGCCAGAGAAATCAATAACAACTCCATGGCAGTAGCGCCTCATGAATCACATAGTGGCATAGAAAATTTCGACAAGGTGGTTGAAATTGACCAGGCACCCATAGGCAGAACACCACGATCTAATCCCGCCACCTACACCGGTTTGTTTACGCCCATGCGCGAGCTTTTTTCTGCCACACAGGAAGCCCGCTCACGCGGTTACAAACCGGGACGCTTCAGCTTCAATGTCAAAGGCGGACGCTGCGAAGCCTGCTCAGGTGATGGCGTGATAAAAGTTGAAATGCATTTTCTGCCGGATGTTTATGTCACCTGCGATGTCTGCAAGGGCAAACGTTATAACCGGGAAACGCTGGAAATAAAATACAAAGGAAAAAACATCAACCAGGTGCTGGATATGACGGTTGAAGATGCGTTGATATTTTTTGATGCGATTCCTGTGGTCAGACGTAAATTACAAACACTAATGGATGTTGGCCTGTCTTACATAACACTGGGTCAACGCGCCACCACACTCTCTGGTGGAGAAGCGCAGCGCATAAAGCTTTCCAAGGAACTTTCCAAACGCGACACGGGTCAAACTGTCTACATTTTAGATGAGCCCACAACCGGTTTACATTTTCATGATGTTCAGCAGTTACTTGATGTACTGTTAAGACTACGCGACCATGGCAACACCATTATGGTCATTGAACATAATCTGGATATTATTAAAGTGGCAGACTGGATTATTGATCTCGGTCCTGAGGGAGGTTACAAAGGCGGTCAGATTATTGCCACAGGAACTCCAGAAGATGTTGCACAAAATAAAGATTCATTTACTGGTCATTATCTGAAACAAATATTGTTTCCTGATAATGTTAAGAAAATAGCCACTAAGTAATTTAACCACAGAGAAAACTGGATTTGAATCAATGCATTTGTAGGAGCGGCTTTAGCCGCGAATGCATCGGATCTGAACAAATGTTCGCGGCTAAAGCCGCTCCTACAGGATTATAAAATAATTTGTGATTTTCTCTGTGTACTCTGTGCCTCTGTGGTGAAAAAAGGTTTTATTAGTTTTTAAGTTAATACCAAAAAAGGCACTACCATGAAAAAATTACAACTCAGCATCTTCATCAGTTTCATACTATTTCCATTACACGCTATCAGCAACGACGTACTCACCGTAAAAACCATCGGCATGGATCTGGCACGAGACATCGCCA
>QIHT01000104.1 GCA_003229115.1 Gammaproteobacteria bacterium
CGCTCGTTACTTGAGCGCGGGCTCCGGTTTCGAGGTTATACCTGTTACACCCGCTATTTTGATGTCCTACCGCTTCGCTAATTAAAGCTGTAGGTAATACTTTCACTAAAACTGCCTCCACGGTGTCGATTGGCCCATAATGTGTAAGTGCATCTTTTTCCGTTTTCCTGGATGGATGATTTGGCTTTAATACGTACCACCCTGTCACCTACCTTACAAAGGTTGACGTCTGTTGTTTTTTGACAAAACATGTTGATTCGCGCCTGGATAACGTCGGAATAGTCTGAACTCCGCCACGATTGTGGATTAATGGGACGCTCCGCCACGATTGTGGATTAATGGGACGACTAGTGCGCACATTTACTCCTATGCCTCTTCCTGAGTTTGAACTGGAAATGGTATTATTCCAGAATATTCTTATTGCTCCTCGGGGGTCGGGTGGTGTTTTAATGAAGCGCAAATGTTTTAGGAGGCGGCCTTTTAATTTGCTCTCAGCTTTAGATTCGAACGCAAACTCGGTTGTTCTCCAGATAGCTTCTGCTTCATCAATACTCTGAAAAGGCCCAACGCCTTCAATTTTAAGGGAACAGATTTTTTCATCCCTATCATTTGCAGATGCTAGTGATAGGGGCAATATGCATAAAAATGCTACGAGAAGTATGATGTAGGACGTCTTTGATTTTAAATACATTTTTTGCCTCTGATTTTATAATTGATTATCTCTATAGTCAGACGAGAACTGTAATTCATAGATATAACCTTGCCAAGCATTCTTCAGGCCACGTCAGAATAATTATTCAACAAGATAATTGAGTGATACAGGCGTAATTCTAGCACCTGTCTCTCTGGCTGATTTCGAAGACCACTTAGATTTTTAGAGGCTGCTAGTGGAAGCCCAGGAACCAGCGCTGATCAGACCAAAGTATTGACAAACCTGACATATATTTCAGCCGCCTGGCTGTCAGGTCAACAGGTGTTGATACCCCGCCAGAATATCTTCAATAATGCAGGGCGCTAAATAGGATGCTGGAATCAAATTCTTGGCATCGCCATGATCAATTTTATGTTTAGCGGCAAAGTCCTTAGGGGCGCCTCAAATTCACCAGATCGAGCTTCGCCCGCGCTTGGTTGACGGTGTTCCATGCGTGGGGATCTTTAGCGAGGATGCGAACAAGCTTTCCCGTTGAGATACCTAGCGCTTTCGCCGCTAAACCGACAGCCCATTCGTGGTGAGCGAGGATATCGAGTAAGTGAGCGATGAACCCGGCATAGCGTCGGTCTTTTTTACCGAGCTTCCAGGACCCCTGCCAGCGTTCGGACTTACTCCCGGGCGCTACTGGCAAGCGTAGCTGGATCGCGATGGCCGATCGAAGGCGCTTTAGTGCATCGGCTCGATTACGGTGTTGCGATCGATGGTCCGCGCAGAGGGCGACGACGGTCCCGTCCAGCACCGTCAGCCGGACCGCGGAATCCGTGGTGTTGCGATGTTGGCCTCCGGGGCCGGATGCTCGGTAGCACTCCTGACGGCAACATCGTAGCAAGCTGTCATCGTCCATGTCGAGAAGTTCATTTCGATTGGGCATGAGGCGGCAGTGAGAGAGGAAAATACATGATTGGTAAATAGCAGTTACTTATTGATGAATCATGAGCAATTTATTCAAACATCATAAAACATTTCCTGAAATAATCCGCCTTGCTGTTTTAATAAATCGCGGAAAAGTTTTAAAAAATACCGTAATTCAGCAATAGCCGAGTGGAGATAAATTGCAGCCAAATTTGCAGTGTTGGTAGACTGTTAAATTTAGGCGGTTTTAATCTGACAATGCCCATTTAAATATGTGAGCAGAGCAGAACTGATCAAAAATCACTGTGTTATTTTAAAGCTACCGTGCCAATTTGCCAAAGTCGCTGCCAGTTGGATTTTGATAGATACTCAAATCAAACTCTCTAGCGCTGGCAAGAATGTGGTCGAAAATATCGGCCATAATCGCCTCATATTGCAGCCAGTCGGTCACATTGGTGAAAACATAAATTTCAATCGGCAGGCCGTGCTCTGTTGGCTGCAGTTGGCGAACCAACAAAGTAAGGTCTTGGCTGATTTTTGGATGCGCCCGCAAATAAGCTTCGGTATAGGCTCGAAATGTACCGACATTGGTCATGCGACGACCATTGATGAGGCTCATTGCGTCTGCGCCAGCCTCATCATTAAAGGCGGCAAGTTCCTTGTCTTTATCCGCAATATAGTCTGCGATAAAGTGGATTTTTGAAAAGCGTTCAATCATGCTGGTATCGCAGAACTTTATCGAAGAAACATCGATAAACACAGACCGCTTGATCCTTCGGCCGCCGGTTTCTTGCATCCCGCGCCAATTTTTAAAACTATCATTGATCATTGATTGAGTGGGGATGGTCGTAATGGTTTTATCGAAATTACGTATTTTGACAGTGGTCAGAGCAATTTCAATAACATCACCATCGACACCATATTTCGGCATTTCGACCCAGTCGCCGACGGCGACCATCTTATTGGCCGAGAGTTGGATGCCTGCGACAAAACCAAGGATAGGGTCTTTGAAAACTAGCATTAACACGGCTGTGAGTGCCCCGAAACCGGCAAAAAATGTCAGAGGGGATTCGCCCATGATTAAGGACAGGACGGCTACGAACCCAAGAAAATAGAGGGTCAGTTTAGCAACCTGCACAAAGCTTTTGATCGGGAACGTTCTGGAGACTTTATAAGTGCGATAAAGTTCTTCCCCGGCATTTATCAAGCCATCAATAAGCAGCACACAGGTAATCGTAAGATAGATTAAGGAAAGCGTCACGACGCCGTTGGCAATCACGGGGTGACCGTCAAGGAATTGGGGGCCAAGGGCATAGACAACCAATGCCGGGGCAAGATGGGATAGTCGGCTAAACACCTTACGCCGCGCAAGAATGTCATCGCGAGAGGACGAGGATTTGGCGATTATTTTGCGAATGGCGCCAACAATCATATATTTGGTGATGATGTTGGTGAGGATGGCTAAAGCTGCTAGGCAGGTGATTGCCAAGGCCAGTGCGAGATAAGGCGCGGCGCCGTTGAGGTATGGTAATTTTTCAAAAAAGGCGGTGAAGGATGAGATCATGGGAGAAATTTGTATCCGAGATTGCCCGTTTGAAGGGGGCGGGTTAAGTGGAGAAACAATCCAGTAGGACCGTTTACCGTTTATACATTAAAAAAATACGTCGCGCTATGGCGTTGTCAGAGGAAAGTTAGTAATAATTAGACAGGGTGATATTTTTCCTGCTCTTCCAAAACAATTCCCTGTTCCTGAAATAAATTTCCCTGTTAATTTTTTAAGGAAATTTGGTAAAAAGCGTAGTGTTTTCAGGATATTGGAGGCTGGTAAATTGGATTTATTGCCTAAAAATACATATTTTCCCTGTAAATTCCCTGTTAAACAGGGAAAATAGGCGTGAGACTGGTTCGCTGAAGACTGTGCACACCACCATTTTTACATTCCCGGTCAGG
>QIHT01000079.1 GCA_003229115.1 Gammaproteobacteria bacterium
TTTAACGCCGATCAATCTATGACATTAAAAGCACAATCCGTTTGTATTATAGGCACCGGTCTTATCGGCGGTTCGCTGGCACTAGCTTTGCGGCATGCAAAGTTTTGTGCCCGGATTACAGGTGCAGGTCGTACTGAAGCTACATTAAAAAAAGCCGTTGATTTAGGTATTATTGATAGCTACGAAACGGATTTGGCAAAAGCGGTTAGCGGTGCAGATATTGTTGTTGTCGCAGTCCCGCTGGGTGCGATGAAATCGGTGTTCGAACAAATTGCACCGGCTTTGTCAGTAACCACGGTGGTCACTGATGCTGGCAGTGCTAAACAATCGGTTATTCGTGACGCCGAAGCTGCGCTGGGTGAAAAAGCCGGACGTTTTGTGGCAGCACACCCAATAGCCGGTACAGAAAGAAGTGGTGTGCAGGCAGCCTTCAAAGAGCTTTATGATAAGAAGCGGGTGATAATAACGCCCACCGAATCAACCGAATCCAGTGCGGTAGACCTCGTTATTGCAATGTGGCAGGCAGCCGGTGCTGAAGTAGAGACCATGAGCGCGGAACACCATGACCAGGTACTGGCAGGTACCAGTCACTTACCACATCTGCTGGCATTTGGCTTAGTGGACTGTTTGAACAATCTTGATGACGTTGATGAAATATTCCGCTTTGCCGCAGGCGGTTTTCGTGACTTTACGCGCATTGCTTCCAGTGATCCGGTCATGTGGCGTGACATTTGTTTAAGTAATCGCGAAGCGGTGATGGCGATGATGAAACGCTACTTCCAGGAAATGGACAAGATGTACGAAGCGCTGCAGGAATCGGATGGCGAAAAACTAAAAGATATATTCGTACGTGCGAAAAAAGCTCGTGATGAATTTTGTGGGTGAAGATAAAAGCTTTTACCACAGAGGACACAGAGGTTCACAGAGAAAAACTTACTGGTTGTTATAACTCCCTACGGGAGTTATAACAAAAAAACCTCTGTGTACCCCTGTGTCCTCTGTGGTTCAAAAAAAATCAATTTTGGTAATTATGAAATTTATTGTTAACAATGGTGGAAAGTTAAACGGCAACATTCGTGTTCCCGGTGACAAGTCGATTTCACATCGTTCTATTATGTTCGGTTCTATTGCCGAAGGTACCAGTCATATCACCGGTTTTCTCGAAGGTGAAGACAGTTTGAATACCTTGCGTGCGTTTCAAGCAATGGGTGTTGATATTGAAGGCCCTGATAACGGGCATGTGGTCATTCATGGTGTCGGCATGAACGGCCTGAAAAAACCTCAACAGGCGATTGATGTAGGAAACTCGGGTACATCGATGCGTTTGCTGGCAGGTTTGTTCGCCGGGCAGGCGTTTGATATTGAATTAATCGGTGATGTTTCGCTTTCAAAACGTCCCATGGCCAGAGTGACTAACCCTCTGTCGGAAATGGGTGCAAAAGTTGAAACCGAAACTGATGGCCGTCCACCTTTGCGAATTTCGGGTGGGCAGTCACTACATGGCATTAACTACGACATGCCGATGGCCAGTGCCCAGGTCAAATCCTGTTGTTTACTGGCAGGTTTATACGCCAACGGCAAAACCTGTGTCACTGAACCTGCACCTACCCGTGACCACACCGAGAGAATGCTGGCGGCTTTTGGATGGCCGCTGAATGTCAAAGGTTCAACGGTGTGCCTGCAAGGCCCGGCAAAGCTCACTGCCTGCGATATTGATGTGCCTGCGGATATTTCTTCATCGGCTTTTTTTATGGTGGGCGCGAGTATTGCTGAAGGTTCGGATATTCTGCTCGAACATGTGGGCATTAATCCGACCCGAACCGGCGTGATTGATATCCTGAAGCTGATGGGGGCTGATATTGAATTACAAAACCAGCAGGAAGTTGGTGGTGAACCGGTTGCCGATATCCGGGTGCGGAGTGCACAGCTAAAAGGTATCGCGGTGCCCGAAGCACTGGTGCCTCTGGCAATCGATGAATTCCCGGCGATTTTTGTGGCTGCGGCCTGTGCGCAGGGAGAAACCGTCATCACTGGTGCTGAAGAGTTGCGTGTTAAAGAGAGTGATCGCATTCAGGTTATGGCCGATGGTTTGCAGGCGCTGGGTATTGATGCGCAACCAACATCTGATGGCATGGTGATTCAGGGTGGCAGCATAAAATCCGGCAAAGTACACAGCCGGGATGACCACCGGATTGCAATGTCATTCGCGATGGCGGCGCTGTGCGCCGAGGGTGAGATCGAGATCGAAGATTGCGACAACGTGAATACCTCATTCCCAGATTTTGTTGCATTGGCATCAAAATCCGGACTGAATATCCAGTTATATGAAGAGTGAGCATGTTCCTGTACTGGCGCTGGATGGCCCAAGTGGCGTAGGAAAGGGCGCCATCTGCCTCAGAGTTGCCGCTGAACTGGGCTGGCATATTCTGGATAGTGGCTCGCTTTATCGTTTAACGGCACTCTCCGCGAAGCGTAACTCATCCCTTAACAATACTCTTCAACTAATTGAAATTGCAAAGAAACTTGATGTTAAATTCAGCGCTGAAAGTGACCATTTAAGGATCAGCTTCGGGGGTGAAGAGGTGACCGATGCCATACGCGTGGAAGAGGTCGGTGTTATGGCTTCAAAAATTGCCGCGATTCCGGAACTGAGAGAGGCGCTACTCGATAGACAAAAGGCCTTCGCAAAGCCTCCTGGACTGGTGGCCGATGGCCGAGATATGGGCAGCATCGTCTTTCCCCGCGCCGAGTTAAAAATATTCCTCACAGCCAGTCCTGAAGAAAGAGCGAAAAGACGCTATAAGCAGTTGAAAGACAAAGGAATAGATGCTAATCTCCCCGAGCTTGTTATCGAGCTACAGGAACGAGACAGGCGAGATTCAACGCGAGCTACGTCACCACTGGTGGCAGCTGAAGATGCAGTTATCATCGACACCACGAATATGAGTATTGAAGAAGTATTCAGTGAGGTCATGACAAGGGCGAAATCACGTTTTGAATAGGTGGTATGTGGCCAGGTCACATACTAAATTTTAACCATAACCTTGGTTTTTTACGGCAGGTGATGTTGGCCTGGTCATTGTGGAAACCCATACAAATCAATTATTTATTATGTCTGAAAGTTTTGCAGAATTATTCGAAGAAAGTCTAAGTCACACCGAAATGAGTGCGGGTA
>QIHT01000015.1 GCA_003229115.1 Gammaproteobacteria bacterium
GCCCAAATTCCTCGTTTCAAACCCCTGAAAACATGACAATTTGCTCTATTTTCGGCTATGCTACTTAGGAAGTGGTGCCAACCACCAAAATCATAAAAACAGGCAGTTGGCATAAAAAACACCAGAAACTCTTAAAAAAATCTAAAAAAGAACCTTGGGGAAGTCAGGTCAGCCTATGTCAGCAACACCCAAACTCAGCGGTCTATCACGCAAGCTCGTCAAAGACGGCTTGCTGGATGAAGGGAAAGCCATCAATGCCCTCAAAAGTGCGCGCGAAGCAAAAGTCACTTTTACCCAGTACCTGGTCGACAATAATATTCTGACGGCTAAAAAAATCGCCATGGAAGCTTCTGTCGAATTTGGTCTGCCGATTTTTGATCTGGATGCACTCGATCTGGAAGCAACACCGCGGGATATTGTTGACGACAAGCTTATCCAGAAACATCATGCCGTGCCCTTATTCAAGCGCGGCAACCGCCTTTACATCGGCATTTCCGATCCCACCAATCTGGCCGCTGTGGATGACATTAAGTTCCAGACCAGCAGCAACACCGAAGCGGTGCTGGTCGAAGCTGACAAACTCAGCAAGATCATCGAGAAAATGCTCGAGGAAGAAGATCAGAACTTCAATGAAGGGCTCGATGAAGATCTGGAGGAACTGGAGTTTGCGGAAACCGACGAAGACCCCAATGCGGCGGTGGATGATTCGAATATTGATGACACGCCGGTGGTTCGCTTCGTTAATAAAATCCTGCTCGACGCCATCAAAAAAGGTGCCTCCGACCTTCATTTCGAACCCTACGAAAAAAGGTACCGCGTGCGCTTGCGAATTGACGGTGTGTTGCGCGAAGTTGCCTCCCCCCCGATTGCCATGAGTATGAAACTGGCAGCACGTATCAAGGTGATGTCAAAAATGGATACCGCTGAAAAACGCGTGCCACAGGACGGCCGTATCAAGCTAAAAATATCCAAAAACAAAGCCATCGATTTTCGTGTCAATACCTGCCCGACTCTGTTTGGCGAAAAAGTGGTCATGCGTATTCTCGACCCGGGCAGTGCTTCACTGGGCATAGATATGCTGGGTTACGAAGAAGACCAGAAAGAACTTTATCTCCATGCCCTGGCAAACCCGTACGGCATGATTCTTGTTACTGGCCCGACAGGTAGTGGTAAAACCGTATCGCTTTATACCGGTCTGAATATTCTTAATACTGAGGACACCAATATTTCGACCGCAGAAGACCCGGTGGAAATTAACCTCGAAGGCATTAACCAGGTCAACGTCAACGAAAAAGTCGGTTTAACATTTGACGCTGCGCTACGCGCTTTCCTGCGCCAGGATCCTGACATCATCATGGTGGGTGAGATTCGTGACCTGAAAACCGCCGAAATTGCTATCAAGGCGGCACAAACCGGCCACATGGTCATGTCCACCCTGCACACCAACGATGCACCGCTAACTCTGGCTCGTCTGGTTAACATGGGTGTACCGCCTTTTAATATTGCAGCAGCAGTTAACCTGATTATTGCGCAACGCCTGGCTCGTCGATTATGCGAGAAATGCAAAACCATTGACGACATACCAAAAACTGCGCTGGAAGAAGAAGGTTTTACTGCTGAGCAAATCAAGGCCAAACCCACCTTGTACAAAGCCTCAGGTTGTGACGCCTGTGATAAAGGCTACAAAGGACGGGTTGGTATTTATCAGGTCATGCCTATTTCCGAGGAGATAGGACGCATCATCATGAATGAGGGTACTGCCATAGATGTTGCCGACCAGGCTCGTAAAGACGGTGTCAAGAATTTGCGTGAATCAGCAATTATAAAAGTTATTTCAGGCGTAACCAGCCTTGAAGAAATTAACCGTGTGACAAAAGACTAACAGGGATTAAAAATGGCACAAGCAGCAACAGCAACTTTTGCGTGGGAAGGCACAAACAAACAGGGTAAACCTGTTAAAGGCGAAACCACGGCGCCAAATATTAATGCCGTAAAAGCAGAGTTACGCAAGCAGGGCATTGTGGCCAAAGCCGGAAAAATAAAGAAAAAGAAAAAGGCCGCTGGTGGTAAAAAAATCACCACTTCCGACATTGCAATTTTCAGTCGCCAGTTAGCCACCATGATGAAAGCTGGCGTCCCCCTGGTACAGTCTTTTGAAATTGTGGGTCAGGGGCATTCTAACCCGGCTATGACCAGGCTCATTTTCAAGGTTAAAGCCAGTGTCGAAGCCGGTGGAACACTTGCAAACGCGATGAGAGAACACCCCTTATATTTTGATGATTTATTCACTAATCTCGTCGATGCTGGCGAACAATCCGGTGCACTGGAAGACCTGCTGGAAAAAATCGCCACCTATAAAGAAAAATCAGAGGCCCTTAAAACAAAAATCAAAAAGGCACTGACCTACCCGATTTCTGTGCTTGTTGTTGCGTTAATCGTTTCCGTGATTCTGCTGGTATTCGTGGTACCCACCTTTGCTGACATGTTTGGAAGTTTTGGTGCTGATCTACCCGCATTCACCCAATGGGTGGTTGGCCTGTCTGACTTTATGGTTGAAGATGGCTGGATGGTCGGCCTGATAGGATTCGGTATTTTTACAGCGTTTATACAGACGAAAAAACGTTCCAGAAAATTCAGAGAGAATCTGGATAAGCTTTACCTGAAATTACCCATCATATCCGGCTTATCCAACGCTGCGGCCATTGCCAGATTTGCCAGAACCCTGTCCACTATGTTTGCTGCCGGTGTACCACTGGTTGAAGCCATGGTTTCCGTCGCCGGTGCTGCAGGTAACTCGGTGTTCACAAAAGCCATACTGGTAGTTCGTGATGACATTGCCCAGGGCACAACACTGATGTCGGCCCTGTCTCAACGGCAAGACCTGTTCCCCAACATGTTAATACAGATGGTGGGCATCGGTGAAGAATCGGGTGCACTGGATGATATGCTGGCCAAAGTTGCCGATTATTACGAGGCCGCTGTCGATGATGCCGTAGATAACCTGACAACATTGATGGAGCCCTTAATCATGTCATTCCTCGCTGTGGTTATCGGTGGCCTGGTTATCGCCATGTACCTGCCTATCTTCAAAATGGGCGAGGTCGTTACACAGTAATTCCTCTGACTCTACTCAATAACGAACTATGGCTGTTTTACACAGCCATCGTTGCGTTTGGCCTGTGCGTAGGCAGTTTCCTGAATGTCGTAGTTTACCGCTTGCCAGTCATGATGCAGCGTGACTGGCGACTTCAATGCCACGAGTATCTGGAACTTGATGCTCCTGAAATCAGTGAAAATACACAAGCACTTAGCCTGTCCATGCCCGCTTCGGCATGTCCTAAATGTGGCCATAAGATTCGTGCCTGGGAAAACATACCTGTGTTCAGTTACCTGTTTCTCAAAGGCAAATGCTCGTCCTGCCACGATGCCATTTCGATGCGATATCCACTGGTTGAATTTTCTACCGCAATCTTATCGTTTATTGTTGCTTTGAAACTGGGTGTCAGCTGGGAAACACTGGCCGCTTTAATATTTACCTGGACACTGATCGCTCTTACACTCATTGATCTCGACAAACAGTTACTGCCTGACACTATGACACTGCCCTTAATGTGGCTTGGGCTTTTACTTTCATTTTTCAATATCTTTACCGATACACAATCCAGCCTGATTGGTGCCATGAGTGGCTACCTGGTTTTATGGGGCGTATTTCAAATTTTCAGAATGGTCACCGGCAAGGAAGGCATGGGGTTTGGTGATTTCAAGTTACTGGCCGCACTGGGCGCATGGATGGGTTGGACATTGCTACCCATGATCATTCTGCTTTCTTCAGTAGTTGGCAGCATTATTGGCGTCGCAATGATTATTGCCGGCAAAAGTAAGAGGCAACAATGTATCCCGTTTGGGCCTTACCTGGCAGTTGCCGGCTGGATAGCACTGTTATGGGGACACGAAATTAACCAGCTTTATCTATCAACGATTCAGTAATGCTAAAAGTAGGTCTGACGGGTGGTATCGGCAGCGGCAAAAGCTGTGCAACCGGTATTTTCGAAAAACTCGGCACCCCTGTCATCGATGCAGACATCATTGCACATCAACTTACTCTACCCGACACTGAAGCCCTGCTGGAAATCAGTCAGCAGCTAGGCGACCAATTTATCACTTCAGAGGGAGAACTTGACCGAAAAAAACTGGCACAATTTGTTTTTGAG
>QIHT01000133.1 GCA_003229115.1 Gammaproteobacteria bacterium
GAAATTGCTAAATGAGCAACCCTGCAAGCTATCTGAAAGACAATACTTCCTTAAATCCTAGCTGGTACTGGCTTCGGCTGTTTAATTATTATCGAGGCGCTCTAACCATTGTTTTTATAACCGTTTACTTAAACGGCTGGGCTGAGCTGCTCATCAACCCGGACTATTACAGACCTTTTATTTTTTATGTAGCGTCCATTGCCTATATCATTGCCTTTGTGGTTTTCATGCCGAGCATCCACCAACAACGACCCCGGCTAGAAACACAGGTTATCCTGCAAACCTGTGTAGATATCAGCATCATTATCGCACTGATGTATGCCAGTGGTGGCGTACGCTCAGGACTTGGCATGCTGCTGATCATTAACATTTCCATGACTAGCCTGTTTTTACCAAAACGCCTGACCTTACTGTTCGCGGCTGCGACATCCATCGCCATTCTGGTCGAACAAGTTTCTTTGCAGATTGTTATCGACGAATTCAATACTGCATTCGTTCAAACAGGCATTTTGGGAATACTTATTTTTATCTTCGCCTTTATGACATCCAACGTTGCCCGGCAACTACGTGAAACCGAGCAACGTGCCGATGAACAAAGCCGTGAACTGGAAAGTGCTGTACACATGAATGAACACATCATTCGTAATATGCGTACCGGGCTGCTGGTCGCGTCTCCGGATGGCAACTTGCTAATGGCCAACAATGCAGCCGAAAACCTGCTGGGGAATATCAAATTACTACCAGACACGTCACTAAAAAAAGTATCACCCGGGCTTTTTGCGCGCTTCACAGAATGGCAGTCCAGCGTCGAGCCTCCTCAACAGGTTCCGGTACAACAAAGCCACGGCCTGCCGGACATACAACCGGGTTTTAGCCCGATTGAACCGGACAAAGGCAAAAAAGGCCGTACGCTGATTTTTCTGGAAGACGCCAGCCAGCTAAGCCAGCGCTTTCAACAGGTCAAACTCGCCTCACTCGGCCGCTTAACCGCCAGCATTGCTCACGAAATAAGAAACCCGCTGGCCGCCATTCACCACGCCGCTCAATTACTGGGTGAAACTATCACCGAACCTGCCGATGTCAAACTGACACAGATCATCAATACCCAGGCACAACGACTCAACGGTATCGTTGAAAACGTACTGCAATTGTCACGCCAGCAACGCGGCAACCCCGAGGGCATTAATCTCCATCAGTGGCTACTTGAATTCAGAGATGAATTCACCACCTCACAAAAACTGGGAAACCAGCAAATATCTATCAACATACAACCTGAATCGACGACCATTTTGTTTGACCATGGACATTTACACCAGGTATTCTGGAATCTTTGCTCTAATGCCATTAATCACTCGGCTATCGAAACCGAGCATTTAACCATTGCTCTGCAAGGCGGCATCACGCAAGATTCGACACAACCTTTCATTGATGTCATTGATAACGGTCAGGGCATTAATGAAGATATCGAACCACAAATTTTTGAACCTTTTTTCACCACAAGCACAAACAGTACGGGACTGGGTCTGTATATCACCAAAGAAGTGATTGAAAGTAACCGTGCTAAAATCAGGCATATCGCCTTACCCCGCGGTGGCACATGTTTCAGAATATATTTCATGCAGGCATTCACACAAAAATCCGGCACTCCATAAAATCATGACCAGCAAACACGTGTTAATCATTGATGACGAACCGGATATCTGTGAACTCATCGAAATCACCCTCATGCGCATGGGTCTAAAAACGCAGTCTGCACAGAACATCACCGATGCACACATTCTGCTTGAAACCGAAGCATTTGATTTATGCCTGACCGATATGCGCCTGCCCGATGGTGATGGCATTGATCTGGTAGCTCACGTTCAGGAAAACTACCCCGACTTGCCCATTGCCGTGATAACCGCACATGGCAATATGGAATCCGCCGTTAAAGCGCTCAAGGCGGGTGCTTTTGATTTTGTGTCGAAACCGGTAGACATCCAGATTTTGCGCAACCTGGTTTCTGCCGCCACCAAGCTACCTGAAAAAAAAGACACGCTGAGTGAAAAAAGTACCTTCATCACTGGTGATTCAGTCGTCATTAAAGCCTTATTAAACCAAATCGCTAAACTGGCCAGAAACCAGGCACCGGTATTTATCCATGGTGAATCAGGCTCGGGCAAAGAACGAGCAGCGCGTATGATTCACGAGCAAGGTGCCAGGGCGTCAGCCTCTTTCGTGCCCGTCAACTGTGGCGCCATTCCCGCTGAACTGATGGAAAGTGAGTTTTTCGGTCATATCAAAGGCAGCTTCACTGGCGCGACCACGGATAAACCGGGCTTATTCCAGGCCGCTAATGGCGGCACGCTGTTTCTCGATGAAGTCGCCGAATTGCCATTGCACATGCAAGTCAAGCTGCTGCGTTCAATCCAGGAAAAAGCCATCCGACCTGTCGGTGCAGCACAGGAAATACCGGTTGATGTTCGTATACTCAGCGCCAGTCACCAAAACCTTGTCGAGCATGTCAAAAACGGGCAGTTCAGGGAAGACCTGTATTACCGTATCAACGTGATTGAGCTGTCTGTTCCCGGCTTGCGTGATCGCACTGAAGACATCCCGTTACTGGTCAAGGAGATGCTGCTAAATCTAAGCAATAAAGCGGGTTTATCCGTCCCACCGCAACTAGACCAAAGCGCTATTGATGCACTGATAGACTACCCCTTTCCCGGTAATGTGCGTGAGCTTGAAAATATTCTGGAAAGAGCACTGGCCCTCGTTGAGAAAGACATCATCCGCCGGGAAGATCTGCAATTGAACAAGTCAACACGGCAATCACCCGCCGACAATGATGCAGACAACATGGATCTCGCTGGCAGAGAAAAAACCACCATTATCCAGGCACTGGACAAAACCCGCTGGAACAAGACGGCAGCAGCGAAATTGCTGGGCCTCAGCCTGCGCCAGTTACGCTATCGTCTGGAAAAACTCAACATCGAGTAAAGCTATGTAGGTTGGGGTGAAGCATGAACCCCAACATCGCTATCATTTTCGATATTGTACCGTGACACGAACCTCAACACAGTTATCAAATTTTTATATGGTTAATTGTTTTTTCGATGTTGGGTTTCGTTAATGGTTGTTTCGTGGAACACCTCAGACTCTGATTCCATTTGATCGATCTGATTCAGGGTTTAATAAAGCTGGTCGTGGCTACCTACATTGATGAGCGTAATTTCTTTACCTTTTATTTCAAGTTCCAACACGATGCGGTAGCTCATATTAATAGATACAGATGACAAAGCTTTCAACCGGCCTTTCAGGTCATGCAGACGTAATGATGGATGCCTGGGATTAAGCTCTAACAGCTCAAGTGTTTTACGATACTGTCCGTGTATCTCTGGGTGTTTGCGTAAAAATTTTCTTGCTCGTTTAATATAGCTCTCTGGATAAATGAGCTTATAGACCATTACTTTGTGACTCGCTTCATGTGTGCTGCAACGCTCTCGCGTTTAACACGTCCGGCTTTTACATCGGCTTTGGCTTCAAGCAAGGCGATTTCCAGTTCATACTCTCGCAGCTTACTGTATTTGCTCACGTCGATCACAACATATTTATCCTTACCGCGTACGGTGATAATTGCTTCATCTCCACCACGCAGTGCGTTTTCCACTACGGAGACACCTTTCGTTTTTAATTCATTCGCTGTAATACTGGTCATGACCCCACCTCTAAAAGTACTTTATAGAACATTGTTTATAATACGCTATAAAGTACGATATTAACAGGGTTTGTTGTTGTTCTTTAAGCCTTGCTGGGGGCATCTGAGTATGCATTGCCTGAATCAATAGCAATCAATAGGTTCAGTCAGACCCTATATGATCCACTATTGGTACAACATTGAGTGGGTTTTAAGTGGGACAATCGTGCAAGCCAACATAGTTCCGCGTTAAAAACGTCGGGTTATGGCAAAAAACGCCTAACCCAACGAGCTACCGCGCTACATTATCGTAGGTTGGGGTGAAGCATGAACCCCAACACGGGATTATCAACCTTTTACAGGGTTTATTGGTTTTTTCGATGTTGGGTTTCGTACCTCAACCCAACCTACGGACTTGTGTTACAAAATTGTCATAATGTGACATAAATGTCATTTGTCTGTGTTTAAAAATCAATAAAAAACTATCGCATCTATTTGTTTTTAAAGAATTTTCAAATTCTATTGAATCTGGCACAGCACCTGCTATATAACTACTAATCTCATTAATTTGAGACAAATAATAAAAAAACACAACCCCTTAAGTCATTATTATCTCGAGGAGAGAAACATGAAGAACATTCAACAAGGTTTTACCCTGATCGAGCTTATGATCGTTGTTGCCATTATCGGTATTCTGGCATCTATCGCGATCCCTTCTTACAACAGCTATATTGCTACATCCAATATGTCCAAAGTAAAAAGCAACTATGACGAAGCCCGTCGCATTATCAAAAATGAAATTTCCAAAGAAAGATCTCAAGCTGCACTCGGTTTAACTCTCGGAGTGGTGCCTTTTATGGGCCTCAGTCTTGACGGTGGTGTCACCGTTGGCGTACTACCAACAGCGGCAACTGCTGCAAACTGGAATGCATTTCTTAATACAACGACTAATGCCAGAGCCCCAGATGGCACTGTTGGTTATATAGCAACCGCCGGTGGTGTCGTTCTATCTGGCGCGATAGGGATAACAGGTGGCCCGCTCAACACCGTACCTCCCACACCCATAGTCGTTGACTTACCTGCCTTTCTAGCTATGCCAACACAAACGATAAATGTACAGTAATCCAGTCAAATCTATTTGGCTAAACTAATAAAAAGGGGGCTTCAGCCCCCTTTTTATTCCTTGTATACTTCTGATGGATCTATAGTTTCAGGGTATTCATGAGCTAAAACGTTAAGGCAGTACCCTATAATATTCCGTGCTAGCAAACCGCCTAATTATCTGGCACCACGAAATAGACTTATCATCGGTCAAACCCCCCCTTTCAGCCATAAATCTTGACTAATCCACTGTCACACACTAAAAGTTGGTGCATACTTAGATTAAGATGTCAGTGAAACAGGAGTATCTAGAATGAACAAAGTATATCGCGCGCAGGGCTGGACCCTGGTTGAACTCATGGTTACTGTGGGTATTCTCGGCGTACTAGCCAGCATAGCCATTCCGGGGTATTTCGGTTATATTCACACCAGCCAGATAACTACGGCTCGGGCGAACGCTGAGCAACTGGCGCTTTTCCAGGAAGCCTTTTTTTACGAGAATAATGGCGTCTATCAGGCAGGCACATTCGACCCCACTGCTGCCGATGATGGTAGTTTGACGACTGCGCTCCAATGGCAGCCCTCAGGCGATAATGACGCGTTTAGCTACGTTGTAACTACGGGCGGCACTTGTGCCCCACCTGCGCAGTGTTACACGATTACCGTTACTCAAATCGGCGACCCAACTATCACTGCTTCTATAACAAGACCTTGACAGCTTTCATGATGTCGAATAAATAAAACCGTCATTGCTGTAGGTGTTAGCTAATTCGTTGAATTTAGAAGTAGGCCTGTAATAAGGGTCATTGCAGGCACGATCCTGTCTCCTGGGGTCGCCGGGAACGACAAAACCTTATCCCGGCCTACGGTAGCGCAGATTTTTTATCATCGCGAATAGCAATATAGTGAATGCTGCCAGCCTGCATAATTGCTGGAGATTCCATCGTTAGGTTCGTTTAACGCTGCATCCATGCACAATTCTGTCGCGCTTTGCTATCCATTGCGAAATCGTAGGGTGGGCATTGTCCACCATCACCCATGTCGGGCAATGCCCGACCTACGTACTACTTCTCACGATGACGTAACTTGTTCTTTTGGCGCTCAGGAAAGCCCTATTCCCCTGCAACAGGGCTTTTTTCATGCCCAAATTCCTCGTTTCAAACCCCTGAAAACATGACAATTTGCTCTATTTTCGGCTATGCTACTTAGGAAGTGGTGCCAACCACCAAAAT
>QIHT01000037.1 GCA_003229115.1 Gammaproteobacteria bacterium
AACAAGAAGCAATGACCAAGTCCAAAGCAGGCGTTACATTGCCCAAAGCCGAATGTGCTAATCCTGTCAAAAAACACATGGAAGCTGCCAATCTGGTGGGTGTGACAGGCACGCCAACGCTGGTGCTGGAAAATGGGCGGGTGATTCCTGGTTATGTAGAGGCAAAACGTTTGATCGAAATGCTGGAGCAACTTAAAAAACAGGGTTAGGGATGGAAATTAACTAACTTAAATTAGTTAATTTCCATTATTGTTGGGATAAAACGCCAGCATGATGCTGGCGTTTTTTTTTGCCACCTTGTTTACACCCGGTGCAGGGTGGTGTGCCTGCCCCCCTGATTTCGACTTTTTTATGCGGAACCCATGACAGAATGTGAGCGTTTAACCGGGATGGTAAACAGGGTGTCGCTGGTTTTTGTGATTGGGTAGGCATTTTTCCACACACGTTGCCCTATAACATGTTCATCGGGCAACAAGTCCGTTAATTTCCATTCCTAAAATTGTTTGACTCATATCGAGGAGGTCGATATGTCGTTCATGGATATTTATTTGATTGTTCCCAATGCCTTTGTTTCCGGGATAATTTGGGTTGTCCTACTGGCGGTACTGCTATACATCGCACGCGATCCGGCACATCAGGCCATCACGTCCCTGAGTCGGACGATACACAACAGTATGCGTTTGTCAGCCAGCGCAGTGGCACGCTCGGAAAACTGGATGCTGCAACGCAATAAAGATGTGTTATTGGCGCAGGGCAGGGAAGCCGCAGAGCGCATGATCGAACGTGAGTTTGAGCGTATTGACGCCACCGTGCGTCGCGATCTCGCAGAATATCCCGCCCTGCATCGTCAACTCAGTGAAGAAGCCACCCGGTTGGATGAGGATTATCAATCCAGTATAGAAGTACCACCCGCACCGCCCGGCTGGATAAAGGCGGTGGAGGCGGTGGCAAAAATTCCGGCCAAGGGTGATCCGGTGGTCAGCAACATTCTTGAAGACATTCATGTCTCGCTGGAAAAAGCCAGCGATGACGCGATGGAACAGTGTCGAAAATCCAGTCGTGAACGGCATCAGATTCTTAAAGGCATGATGCCGCACTGGCGTAAGGTCTCGCAACGCTTATCGCAAGTGAATAAAAATGTTGACAGTCTTTTGCTGCGTTCCAAAAATATGGACCGGCACATGGCAGAATATGAAAACCTTGTGCAAGGTACGGATCAGGCAGTACGGACGTTGTCGTCTTCTTCAATCACCCAGTTTTTTGTTTCTGCTTTTGTGCTGGCCATTGCCGTGGGAGGGGCGGTTATTAACTTTAATTTGATTGCTGCACCCATGGCAGAAATGGTGGGTGGCACGTCACGTATTATGGGGTATTCAGTGGCAAATATTGCCGCCATGGTGATTATTCTTGTGGAAATTGCCATGGGGTTATTTCTTATGGAAGCCTTGCGTATTACGCGTTTGTTTCCCGTGATTGGTGCATTAGACGATAAGTTACGCCGAGGCATATTATGGGCTGCATTTATTTTTCTGTTTTCACTGGCGGGTATCGAAGCAGGCCTGGCTTATATGCGTGAACTCTTGATGCAGGATGCCGCAGCCACTCGGGCATTATTGCGCGCGGATGGTGTGACCGAAGTGGTACAGAACTCACATTTGTGGATCACTACTGCTGCACAGATGGGTATGGGGTTTATTTTACCTTTTGTGCTGACCTTTGTGGCGATTCCACTGGAATCTTTTGTGCATTCGTTACGCACTGTACTGGGTGTGTTGGCTGTGGCCTTTTTACGCACATTGATATGGGGTTTACGTCTGCTGGGTAACTTAGCCCGTTTTGCCGGTCGGCTGTTGATGAGTGTTTATGATCTGTTGATTTTTGCACCGTTATGGGTGGAACAGTTAATGAAAACGTCGGCTAACAAAAAAACAGAAAAAGCAGAAAGAACAGATGAGCTTGTCGAATCAGAAACGGTATCTCCCCTTGTGCGCGAAAGTGTATAAAAAGGAATATAACTAATGAAAAATAAAACATATTTTAAATTAAGCATTGTTATGCTGCTGGTGTTGCTGGCAGCGTGTTCATCAAGTGATGCACCAGTACCGGATACACGAGGTGTTTATTTGTTGATTGATACTTCAGGTACGTATACACAGGAACTGGAGCAGGCCAAACGGGTGATCAATTTTACTCTGTCTGAACTCAACCCGGGTGACTCGTTTGCGGTAGCACGGGTGGATACGGGCAGTTTTAGTGAAAAAGATATTGTCACTAAAACCACCTTTGATGCACGGCCCAGTGTGAGCAATGAACAAAAACGCATTTTCCAGGCGAATATCAATACATTTTTGAAAACGGTAAAAAGCAGTTCACACACCGATATTACCGGTGGTATTTTACAGGCTATCGAATACCTGGATGAAACGGGTGCTGGGCATAAAACCATTCTGGTTTTTTCTGATCTCAAAGAAGAATTGCGTGAAGGTTATGTGCGTGCTGAAATTCCGTTGGCGCTCAGTGGTTATAGTATAGTTGCTTTGAACGTGACCAAATTAAGCAGCGATAATGTAGACCCGCGTGAATATCTGGGGCGGCTTAATGACTGGAAGCAGCGAGTGGAAACAGGGGGTGGACACTGGAAAGTGGTGAATAATCTGGAACGCCTGGAATCCTTGCTGAGAATTTAACCCAATAAATCAATTTGCATATTGATTTCCATTCCTAAGCAAACTTGTTAATTATTTATAATGAAAATTTTTATTCAAAGGTGTATGCAAGGTCATGTTGGAACCGCTGCGCTTGTTCCACCCTACGATTTTACTCTGTATTGAATAAGGCAGAACAAAAAAAACCGATGAACATCCTAACTTCACCCTCTATCAGGGTAGGGTGGAACAAGCGAAGCGGTTCCACCTTGTTTTACTCTGCGATTGTGTTTGCAGCCCGTTTTCGCCCGTTCTTCAATCGAAAAACCTCGAAATAGAACCACTATTCCTGCATTTTTGTTCAATTAGAACGAATGAATACGCACTAAATCCGGGAGCTAAACAGGGAAGTTATTTCATGCACGTTCCTAAATGAACGGCTTTTCCGACGGTAGTGTAGTCATTCTGCCCGTTAGAATAAATCAATTTCACCTTCCCGCATATTTTGAGCGCTAACCGTCTTGCGTGGACCTGATGCTAGATGTGTTTGTAATTTTTTATCCATTTTCCGGAAGCTCTGTCCTATGTC
>QIHT01000161.1 GCA_003229115.1 Gammaproteobacteria bacterium
TATTGCAAGCTTTTGATAATAACTATTGCAAAGAAAAAGGGCTCCTTTCGGAGCCCTTATAATCACTTAATTATATTATGATATTTTTATTCTTTAGCAGATTAAATCCAGTTCTACGGATAACCCTCTAAATCTACACTTAATACATCCAGGCATAGCCTACCTGCAGCTCTTTCTGCTCCATCTCGATTTCAATATTAGTTGCTCCACCATCGAACGGGTTTGGACCTGATACAGATTCGCTCGGAGCGATCATCACCGCCAGGTTGAATTCCTGATCTTTGCCGACAGGTACAGTCATACCGAAGGTTACATGGATTTCGATAACGGCCGGTGCCAGAATATTGAACAGAGTTTCTGAGTTGGGAATAGGCTGTTCGCTCTTGCTAATGCCAAAGCGATAAGTATTGTTACCCGCCATCATTTCATAACCGAGTTTGATAATAGTTATATCATCCCAGCCAAACCCAGCGCCATTGGCACCACCTAAACAACCACCTCCAAACGCTGCCTGAGGTTGACCTGCCAAATTTGCATTCAGCGCATTAACACATGAACCATCTGTCAGTCGACTTATTGGATTGCTAACCGCAGCCACATCGGTGTAATTGATGCGTTGTATATCAAGCACCGCTTTGCCCGCTTTATCCATGTCATACATCAAACCGACCGTGTAGGTAGACGGGACATCAAAATCACCGCCTTCGGCGAACAAACCACTGTATTCGTCAAACTCACTCATATTGATTTCAGTCTGATAACTGACACCGAGTGACAGGTTATCCATAACTTTACCCTGATAACCCAGCTTAAAGCCAAAACCGCTGGCATAGGAATTGGTATTGCCACTGAGATTATTCGGATCAAGAGAAAACTGAGCAAAGTTACCTAAACCAAAAGCACTAAATTGCTGATAACCAAAAATGATACTCGCACCCACAGCCTGATCATTATCCAGCTTGTAAGAATAGCTCAGGTTGAAAAATAGCTGCGCCAGTTGCACACCTGCAGCGCCATCACCAAACGTACCCGGTACATTTGCAACCACCGGTAGACTAGGGCCTGGTGCTGGTTGCGGCAGTTGCGCACTACCACCCTTATACTCGGTATCCATACCACCATTACCATAGATAGAAATACCCACGGTGCTCTTGCTACTCATCTGCCAGTTGTAACCAAATTGAGGAATCAGAAAAATGTCATTTTCACTGGTAACGCCAGGCCCTTCCACACTAAATGGGGGTGCACATGGACCAGTTGGGCCAAATGGCTGAAATATAGGATTACATGCCGGCCCAGGACCGATTACCTGTTGCCCAGCTACTGGCGGCGGAGTCCCCGTCACATTGTAACTACGATCCGAAGGACTAAACAACGCCAAACCGATGTCCATACGTTCCCCTACAAAAGCCATACCCGCCGGGTTGGTAGCAGCAGCCATCGAATCCATCGAATAGGCGACGCCCGCACCTGCCAGTCCTTTTTCCTTGGTACTATAACCATGAGCGAAATAACCGTTGGTTGCCTGTGCCAACGGAGCCCCCAACAGGCCCGAAACCACGATAGCCAGCATTGATTTTTTGAGTTTGAAGTTCATTACATAATTCTCCAGATATTATGGAAATCGAAAAAGTATTTATATTCTTAACGTACTTGATTATTTTGTTATTATTTTCGAGGTTGATTACACTCTCTAATAGAGGAGTGACAAGACTTTGTCAATGAAACCTCGGGGATTTAGTATCGCAAGCTCTTTCAGGCATAAAAAAGTCCGGGCATTTATCACAAAACCAGCATTTTCCCGGTTTTCAGGCCTGCGAGCTGCGTTACAGCGCACAGCGCAACCCTATAGATGTAATGTAAAAAATCACTTCCTATGATGTATCATTAGTCAAAAGGCAAGCACCAACTTTCCAACATGCTAACTGTCTCACCGTAATGAAACTTCGCCGTCTCTTTAACCCCGCTAAAGCTTTTGCCGCCGGTCTGGCACTATGTTGCTATAGCATAACCAGCAACGCTGAGTTACCCACCCTCGGCGACCCAACGCTAGGCAGTTTCAGCACACGTGATGAGGCCAGACTGGGGCAGGCTTTTTACCAGTCACTGCGAGCCAACCTGCCTTTTGTTGATGATTTACTACCTGCAAAGTCTGGGACAACGGCTGGTGACGCGCTCCGACGCCGCCGGTAACAGGTTCAGATTTTTTATCATAAGGTCTTCAGCCATCAATGCCTTTGCAGGCCCTGACGCTCATATAGGCATCAACAGCGGCCTGCTCATCGAATCCGAAAATGAGAGCCAGCTAGCCAGTGTCATCGCTCATGAAATATCTCACGTCTCACAAAGGCATCTGGCGCGGGCTATCGATAAATCAGGTAATTCGGGTATCGCCACTTTTGCGACTATTCTGGCTGCCATTCTTCTGGGCTCACAGAACTCACAGGCAGGACAGGCCGTTTTGTTTGGCGGGCTTGCAGGCGCACAGCAAGCCTCATTGAACTTCACCCGCAACAATGAATACGAAGCCGACCGTATAGGTATTGGCATTCTGGCGGATGCCGGAATCAACCCTGAAGGTATGGTGGAGTTTTTTGAAACCCTGCTGGCACAAAGTGGTAGCGGCGGCATTGAATACCTGAGAACCCACCCGCTAAACACTAACCGGGTCAGCGAAGCCAAAAACCGTCTTAAAAAATCTCAGCTTAATCTGCCCAGAGACAGTAAGGATTTCCGGTTCGCGCACGCACGTATGAGTATACTGACTCATACGCATCCTGAAATAGTTGCCGATAAGGTCATTACCCAGCCCGGTATTATAAATAGCTACAGCAAAGCCCTCGCCTATATCAAAATCAATGAACCTGCCAAAGCCATTCCCATACTCAAACCACTATCAGACAGGAACAAACATCCCTGGATAAAACTGGCACTGGCCGAAGCCTACAACGCTAATGATCAACAAAAAGAGGCGTTAGCCCTGTACCAGAAGCTGGCAAAATTTTATCCCGGATTTCTGCCTGTGACGCTGGCCTATGCTGAGACCCTCACGGCAAATCGGCAACCACAAAAAAGCATCGCTCTGTTAAAACACCAGTTGCAGTTCGATGATAACGCTGTCATACACAAAGCGCTGGCGCATGCCTACTATCAAAATGGACAAATCAGCGCAGCGCTTGAATCCACCGGTAATCAATACATCAGGCAGGGCTACGTTGAACTCGCTCTACAGCAATACAATAATGCCCTGGACCAACCCAATATCAATGTCACCACACGGCAAAGACTGGAAACCAAAAAGAAAGAACTCAATGCCGTAACTCATGGTGAATAAAAACCATTATCATTCGTCAATAGATGTCGATAAGCACAGAAAAAAATAAGAATATAAGACTTTGTTAATAATGTATTTTTTATGCCCGAAGTGCTTGTCTTATGCGTATCGTAGGGTATGCTATACAACCTTGTTCTTTGAACAAGCTTTATTTAACATTTTCGGAGGAGCACAGTATGCGGCTATCCGCACACATTATAAAAACAACTACTACCGTTGCTATCCTTTCAGGTTGCCTCGGCTTGTCAACACCACTCATTGTCAGTGCTGCGGAAGATGCAGACATCACAAAGGGAAAGGAACTGTCATTCAACAGAAAGAAAGGTAACTGTCTTGCATGCCACGAGATTGCCGGCGGCAAACTGGCGGGCAACATAGGTCCACCCCTGGTGGCTATGAAGGCAAGGTTTCCTGATTTTGACAAATTGAAAGCTCAAATCAGCGACGCTCGCACAAATAATCCCAATACGATCATGATCCCCTTCGGACCTCACTCTGTGCTGTCTGCCAAGGAAATTGACCTGATCACAAAATTCATATACACGTTGTAAAGATACAGAGGTAATACAAGAGATGAACAACAATCGTAGAATTCTGCTCAAGGGTACACTGGCTGCCGGTGCCGCAGGCATGGCTATTAGTGCTGGCCTGTTAACACCTAAAGCTGTCATGGCTGCATGGCCTAAAGCTGCCTTTGAAGCCAAAGATGTTGATAGCGCGCTAAAGGCAGCACTAGGCAGTGCCAGTGCCAGTGACAGCTCCAAAATCAAACTCAAAGCTCCGGATATTGCCGAAAATGGTGCCGTTGTACCTATCACCGTCACCAGCAGTATTAGTGGAACCGAGTCCATTAGCATCCTCGTTCCTAAAAACGGAATGCCCATGACCGCTAACTTTAACCTGGGAGCCAACACCGAGGGTTACATTTCTACTCGCATAAAAATGGGTAAAACTTCCGATGTGGTTGTCGTCGTAAAAGCAGGCGGCAAACTATTCAGTACCAAGAAACAGGTCAAGGTCACCATCGGTGGTTGTGGCGGTTAATCAATAAGATATTCGAGGATATATAATAATGGCTAAATCAATTAAAGTTCGCGCCAAAGTCAAAAGCGGCGTAGCAACGATTAAATGTCTCATCAATCACCCGATGGAAACAGGTATTAGAAAAGACAAAAAAACAGGTAAGCTCATTCCTGCAAAATTTATTCAGGAAGTTGCCTGCGAGCACGGTGGAAAATCTGTTCTCAACGCACAGTGGGGCGGCGCAGTTTCAAAAAATCCGTTCCTGTCATTTAAATTCAGTGGTGCCAAATCCGGTGATACCATCAAGATCAGCTGGGTAGATAATAAAGGCGAAAGTGATGCAACTGAGGCCAAGATTAAATAATCATCGCAAGTTAACAACTTGTTATGTTTATTACCTTGCAATAACAATAAAAGGTGAACTATGAAGATATTTGTAACCATACTGTCCGTCTTGATGATGTTTGCAACACCTGTTGTGACACAGGCATCTCCGGAAAGTGATTTAAAAGCGTTTCGCGCACACTACACAGAGAAATTCCCAGATGTACCTATGAATGACTTTGTCAATGGCGTGTACTCTCTTGACAAACCATCACGTGAACAATGGGAAGCTTTTGAAGAATTCCCTTCTTACGAGATATTTATAGATAAGGGTGAAGATTTGTTCAACAAAAAATTTGCTAATGGCAAGGGTTTTGCTGACTGTTTCCCCAACTACAAAAAAGGCATTAAACAGGATTACCCGAAATGG
>QIHT01000103.1 GCA_003229115.1 Gammaproteobacteria bacterium
ACCGACGCCATAACAACAACACCCCGGAACGCTACAGCCTCCATCACAACAGCTGGTCACTTCTAAACGAAGACACAACAGCCGAAGATAATGATGATATTGGCTGGTATCAACGCACCTTTTTATTACCCGATGGATTAGTTTTTTTTGCCACAGAAGTAAAGGGCTTCAATCGTTTTTTCAATCCCTACAGCGGACTCTTTCAAGGCTCAACATTAGTGAATAACATCGCAGAAATAACGCCGCCACCCTTGCAAGCTGATCCTGGAGAGAACATTTATAAAGAAAACAGCACTGGTAGCGCAATTATGTTACCGCTCTTACCCGCAGATGGTTACACCCCCAGAATTTTGCTCTGTAACGCCCCCAACTCTTACCGTATTACATTAAGTGGCAGGAAGCCTAAATGGATTAAAACAGGCCCGCGTCAATGGCCCAGGGATTCGGCCCCCTTTCGCTTTCACGCATGTACCGTCATGTTACCTGATGGCAAAGTCTTTATGTCAGGCGGCACCAGGGTTAATGGTGGAGATCCGATACGCCAGAAAAATACCGTCCAGGATGGTGAGATTTATGACCCTGAGATTGACTGGGATACGCAAACCTATAAAACACCGTCAGATTCTCCATGGAGTAAAACGCAGAAACACTCACTGGTCGAGCGTCATTATCACTACGTCGCCTTGCTCATGCCTAACGGCACAGTCTGGTGCGCAGGTTCTGACGGGCCGGGAGGTGATGAGGGTAATGCCAATCAGGAAAAAAGAATCGAAGTGTTTCGCCCGCCCTATTGCGAACAACCCAATCGACCTGAAATTAGTGCCAGCCCCGAGATACTCGCATACGGAGGCACCTTCACGATACGCACTCCACAGGCCAGCGAAATACAACGCGTTGCCCTCATTAGAAACGGCTCGGTTACCCATGCCTTTGATGCGGACCAACGCTATATCGCCCTTGAGTTCACCCACACAGGCAATGACCGACTGGTAGCAACTGTACCACCCCATAGCGCCATTGCCCCTGCGGGCTTTTATTTACTGTGGATAATCGACCACCACGGCCGCCCCTGTAAACTCGCCAAATTTTTAAATTTGAGTGCTTTCAGTGTAAAAAGAACCGCCGCGGCATGCGGTATTAACGCGCCCTTATCTGTCTTGCACGATGTGTTCAATATCGGCAATTCAAACACCAAATCACTGCGACACCAGATACACGTCATGCAGAAACAGTGTCTTTTCTAACTAACTTCAAGGAGTAAACGATGCCAATTAAAATTGACGACCACAATGGAAACATATTTGCTGGCGGTAATAATTCAGATGGTGATTTAGTGCTGCAAAGCAATCGTGGACAGAATCGCATTCATCTGGATGCTGGAGGAGGTAATTTGTGGCTGGGAGGCAACGGGGCGGATGGCGATTTGGTTATGTTTCGCGAGGGTGCCGAACACGGTAACCTCGCCGAAGCATCAGTACATATTAACGGCCAGAAATCGAATATCTTTGCTGGCGGGAATGGTGCCGAGGGCGATCTGGTTTTGAAGAGCAGATCAGGCGAAAACCGCATCCATCTGGATGCTGGACGAGGTAATTTGTGGCTCGGCGGTAACGGCGCAGACGGCGATCTGGTCATGTTTCGCGAGGATGCTGAACACGGTAAGCTCGCCGAAGCATCAATACATATAGACGGCCAGAAGGCGAATATTTTTGCTGGGGGGAATGGTGCCGAGGGCGATCTGGTTTTAAAGAGCGCCGATGGTGATAACCGTATTCGTATCGATGCCGGGCGGGCTAACATGTGGATAGGAGGCAACGGGGAGGATGGCGACATCGTCCTGTTCGCTTCAACCGGTGATAACCGAACCCTCTCTCAAGCCACCATTCACCTCAATGGGGATGCAGGAGATATTGTTTTACAAAATGCAGATTGTGCGGAGGACTTTACGGTTTCCAAAGATGAAACCGCCACATTAGAACCAGGGACTGTCGTCAAACTGGGTGAGTGCGGCGGCTTACGCATTAGTCAGGATGTCTATGATCAAACCGTTGTGGGAATTATTGCCGGTGCAGGTGAATACAAACCGGGGATTATTCTGGGCCGCGTTAAAAGTGATGACCTGCGATTACCCTTAGCATTAATGGGGCGCGTATCTTGCAAGGCCGATGCTTCAGAAGCCCCCATCAAAGTAGGAAATTTGCTAACGACATCATCGATAGCCGGCCATGTTATGAAAGCATCAGACCCCCAAAAAGCTTTTGGGGCTGTTGTAGGCAAAGCCCTTACCAGTCTACAAAGTGGTCAGGGCTTTGTTCAGGTGCTGGTTTCATTACAATAAAACCAGGGGCATCTGTAGGGTCTTTTAGGTCTAATTCGAGTATTTGAAAAGCGCTTTCGAGGTTTTTTGATAGGGTCATAGGGGCAGGCCTGCGTTATTGTGTTTTTATGTTTCATGATGGTCGGTTTAAATTTTATGGATTGTTTTATATTTGTTACTATTCCTGAAACGCGTGACGCTTGCTCATTCGGAGATGTGTGAGGTTTTTCGGAAGTGAGCGTTGCGGACTTGAAAATCCAGCGTTCAAGACCCTGACAAAAATGTGTACTTGCCGTAAAGTATATACTTATATGTGCTTTACGATGTGTTCTTATTAAAAGTCGTCAATTCCCTTGAAAAATAGAATGTTTCTTATGCCTTGGTCGGAGGCCATGCCGTCGCACTGCACGGTGCGGTTCGAGGCACTATTTTTAGAATCCTTTTGTTTGATGCATGCACCCGAGGACAAAAAAAACTCATCAGCCTTAAAATCCCGGAGTCACTACTGACGGCCTTCTGTAGCAAATGTGAAACAAATGAAGTGAAGTATCAAACGCAGATCAAAATATTGATGAAAGCCTGGGTGTGTCGATAGGTGTTGATGAATTGAGACGTCATTTTACATGCGGTGTCATTATTCAGCGTTTCCTTAGTTACAAGAAGAACTGGACGCCACTTGATACAAGGTCTCATTCACGTGTGCGCCTCTGTCTGTTTCTTCTATCGACCATAAA
>QIHT01000017.1 GCA_003229115.1 Gammaproteobacteria bacterium
CCAGGCAATAAAAACGGTCGCTTAAAGCGACCGCTTAAAAACTCACACAGTGCTAAGTATACTCAATTACCACTGTCATCGTTATCGTTTTCTTGGCCTTCATGCCAATTAACCTGTCGTGAGGGCACAACCGTTGATATAGCGTGTTTGTAGACCATCTGCGTAACGGTATTTTTTAGCAATACGGCGAACTGATCAAATGACTCAATCTGTCCCTGCAGCTTGATTCCGCTCACCAGATAGATCGCCACCGGCACACGTTCCCGGCGTAAAGCATTCAGATAAGGGTCTTGTAGGTGGTGCCCTTTTGACATTTTCTCGCTCCCGATTATTTTTTTTATGATATGGGCGAAACACTCCACGAACTGCTGATATTACTCCTCTAATTCGCGTTTTCACAACCTTATGATAGTAAAAATCTGAGATTTTTCAGCACTTTCGGCACATTCAGTTGCTCAGGATCGATGAAATTACACTCGGATTCACTGCGCAGCCAGGTCATTTGCCGCTTGGCGAGCTGTGCGGTCGCGGTAATGGCCTTGTCACGCATGGTTTCATAGTCAACATCCCCGGCCAGGTAGGCCCATATCTGGCGATAACCCACGGCCCGCATCGAGGGCATTTCGGCGTGTAAATCGCCTCTTTTGAAAAGGCCCCTGACCTCTTCGACGATACCCTGCACCAGCATAGCGTCGAATCTTTGCTCGATTTTCCTGCGCAGCTCGACCCGATCGGGCGGCATTAATGCGATTTTAATCAGCCGGTAAGGCGGCTGTTGCTGGTCTTGTTCTGCCCAGATTTCTGTTAGTGATTTACCTGTAATATCAAATACTTCCAAAGCCCTCTTAATCCTTTGTGGGTCGTTTGGGTGGAGTCGTTTCGCGGATTCCGGATCCACCTCGGACAAGCGTTTATGCAGTCCCTGCCAACCCACGTGCTCAACTTCTTCATCAAGCTTCTGCCGGATTGCCTCATCGGCTACCGGCAAATCCGCCATGCCTTTTTGCAAGGCATTGAAATACAGCATAGTGCCGCCGACCAATAAAGGAATTCTGCCAGTCGCTGTTATTGCCCCCATTTCAGCCAGCGCATCTTCGCGAAAGCGACCCGCCGAATAGACCTCGGCAGGATCCACTATATTAATGAGTCGGTGCGGTGCTTTGCTCAGCGTAACCGCATCGGGTTTAGCACTGCCAATGTCCATATCCCGGTAAACCAGGGCTGAATCCACGCTAATGATATCCATGCCCAGTGCTTGCGCACAGGCGATGGCAAGCTCGGTTTTGCCGGTGGCGGTAGGGCCCATGATGCAAACCGCAAAAGGCGCATCGGGGTGGTCACCTTGCTGAACAATAAACTCATTCATAAAAAAAGCTTAGCCACAGAGCACACAGAGAAAAAGCAAAAATTTATTATTAAAAACATTGAGTGATATACCATTCAGAATCCATCAATTCTTCGGGACTAGCTCCTGTGAGGAATCTTACAACCATCATCGCTTAAGATCTCTCACATGAAATGTGTTCGAGATGACACAAGAAAAAACCTCTGTGAGCTCTGTGGCAAATCAGAAATAGTATTGCAGTTATGAACATGGCGCAATGCCCGTTGGTTATTGCATATATGGACTCCCCCAATTCTGCAACCCTTAATTTAACAAAAATTCGTAAGATGCGTGCGAGCTACGGACACTCCCCGACAATGGCGAATATCCATACTCACCATTGTCGCGACTTTCATCAATGTCTAATTCCTTACATACGCCGGGCGTACACGCGATACTCCACGGTAATTGAACTTGCTTTCATCGCTGGTTGCTGCTGGCATTTCTTCGAAGCGTGCAAACTGGGCTTTTTCAAGCTGTTGATCATGGGCATGCCTGATGTTGGACTGCCCACCCGTCGGTGCCCAGGCTTTATGACTTCCCGTTGCCGTCGTCGTGGTTGCAGTCACATCGGTCTGATGGATGTACTGGTGAAGCTTGTTAGCCGCACGGGTCTCGTTAGGATTTTTCCCTCCAAAATCAGCTGCTGAAACCGAGCTAACTGCGCCTACACCTGCAATCAGAAGACCAGCAAGCAGTGCTTTACTAATATTGTTTTTTAGATTTTTCATAATGCTCTCCTTCTTATTGATAAAAGCCTTATGCGGTTCTTCCGCTACTTGTTCGACAAGCCATGTGAGGATTGTCTTCATCTATACTTCATTATCCGCACGCCATTGAGTAGAAAATTGACCTATATCAATAAAACAGGGTGGCTCAGCCTGGCTCTCTGGCAACTCTTTCCAGGTGTTACACCTTCCTGCGTGAGCGCCTGTAATTGGTGCAAAAAATGCAGCCATCAGCCCAATTTGGTGCGAACACCCTGCCCTTTAAGTACTTAATAGCTCTAAGTCTTTGATTTATCGTGCCTGGGTTATGGCACAAATATTGCTCTGTTTAGGGTAACTCAACGAGGCATACCCCTTATGAAAACATATTATCTTCGACTGCCATTGCTCACTGCATTACTGTTTTTTAGCCATAGCGGCTTTGCTGCTGACACTATTCCTATGCACACCAAAGGCATGTCGACGTATTATGTTTCGGGAACCATCAATGACACGCTGCAAAGTGATTTTCTTGTAGACACCGGATCGGGTTACGTCACCATTAACGCAAAAACCCTGAAAGCATTAAAACAGGAAGGCAAGACTGATTTCATCAAGAACATCTCGGCAGTGATGGCCAACGGCTCGGAAACTGTTGTACCTGTTTACCGACTGGCAAGCTTAAAGCTGGGTGATAGTTGTGTAATCCAGAACGTCGAAGCAGCAGTTATGCCCGGATCTACACCCAACATTCTCGGATTTAGTGCGCTTAAAAAAGCCGCACCTTTTTCAATGTCGATATCACCGCCTGCATTGACGCTATCGGGTTGTGGCATCAATCAAGTTGTAGCGAGTAATAGTTAAAAATAGTTGGCAGTTGGCAGTTGGCAGTTGGCAGTTGGCAGTTGGCAGTTGGCAGTTGGCAGTTGGCAGTTGGCAGTTGGCAGTTGGCAGTTGGCTTGGCAGTTGGCAGTTGGCAGTTGGCAGTTGGCAGTTGGCAGTTGGCAGTTGGCAGTTGGCAGTTGGCAGTTGGCAGTTGGCAGTAATTTTAAAAAATAAGCACCAGTTTTTCTACTAATAACTGCCTACTGAAGACTGCCAACTTTCTTTTCATCTCCCCCGCATAAACAACTTATCCAGTTCGGCAATCGTAATTTGAACCCATGTCGGCCTGCCATGATTACACTGCCCGCTTCGTTCAGTTATTTCCATATCGCGTAACAAGGCATTCATTTCTGCAATAGTGAGTTTACGATTAGCACGTATCGAACCGTGACAGGCCATGGTCGAAAGCACTTCGTTAACCGCTTCACCAATTCTTGTACTCGAACCGTGCTGTGTAATGTCCGATAACACATCTCGCACCAGTGCCTCGGCATCCGCATTGGCAAGTGCTACCGGTATTTGCCGAATACGTAAAGTCTCGGGCCCTGTTCGATCCAGTTCAAAACCAAGCTGGCCGAATAAATCCTTACTGGTTTCGGCGATATCAGCTTCTTTTTCGCTGACTGCGACAGAGGCTGGAACCAGTAACGGTTGAGCCTGCACTCTCTGCTTGCGTAAATCTTCCTTCATGCGCTCATAAGTTATGCGCTCATGGGCAGCGTGCATATCAACAAGGATTAAACCTTCTTTGTTCTCTGCGAGTATATAAATACCGTGCAGTTGCGCCACCGCAAACCCCATGGGCGGAAATTCGGAGGATTCATCTGGTTTAACGGCTGTGGTGCTATCAGAAACCAGATTCTGGTAAGCCCTGGTTTGCTCGGCAATGGCTAACGATAAACCAGCTTGAGACGGGTTTCTGCCTGAGCTTGCCGGGTACGGCGACAGTGACGAGCCGGTTGATTGTTGCGCCGAATAGTCACTCGAGAAGTGGCTGATATTGTGACTGCCATCATTATCAGGTCGGGTGTCTGCCAGTGACTTGTGAATCGCCCGAAACAAAAAATCGTGCACTCCTCGACTCTGTCTGAAACGCACTTCGTGTTTACCCGGATGCGCATTGACATCAACCGCGGGATGACGTCCGTGGAACAACACATCCCGATAGGCCTGTCGCAGAGCATGTGTCACTAATTTGTCACGCACCACGCGGCCATTAACATAAAAATACTGCATGTCTGCCTGACTACGCGAAAATATTGGCAACCCTATCCAGCCCCACAGACGCATCCCATCCATGTCGAAATCCATGTGTACGGCCTGCTCAATGAAAGCCGGGCCAAATACTTCGGCGATGCGCTTTTCCTGTTGCAGACGATCCTTTGCTGCACGTAACTGTTTGATGGGCCGTTGATTATGCCGTAGCGTGATATCGACATCGAATCGACTGAGGGCTATTTTTTTGATCACCGATTCGAGATGACCAAACTCGGTTTTCTCGGTACGTAGAAATTTCCGGCGTGCCGGTATATTAAAAAATAAATCCTTCACCTCAACCGTGGTACCTTCATTTAAAGCCGCAGGACTAATATCAAAGTCGTTGCTGCCACGGCTTTGTATCTGCCAGGCAGTATCGTTATTTTTTAAACGTGAAGTCAGATTAAGGCGACTGACCGAAGCAATACTGGGCAAGGCTTCACCTCTGAAACCCAGGCTACTGACACTTTCAAGATCATC
>QIHT01000076.1 GCA_003229115.1 Gammaproteobacteria bacterium
TGGGTAGAAGCCGAGGAAAAACAAATCGGCTCAATTGCAAAACAATTAAAAAGCAGCCGCGACGAAGTCGGCGTAAAAGTCGAACATTTAATAAGCCGACTGCGTGAGCAGGAAAAACTGGTCGAACAACTTAAAGCCAAATTAGCTTCGCAAGCTGGCAGCGACCTGTCATCTCAAGCCGAAGATATTAATGGTGTGAAAATTCTGGCCGTAAAACTTGATGGCGCGGATACGAAAACATTACGCGACACACTTGACCAGTTAAAAAACAAACTGGGTTCGGCTGCTATTGTACTAGCCAGTGAAGATGCCGGCAAAGTAAAACTCATTGCCGGTGTCACCAAAGATTTAACAAAAAAAATTAAAGCCGGTGATCTGGTTAATGTCGCCGCCGTAGAAGTTGGTGGTAAAGGCGGCGGTCGCCCGGACATGGCGCAGGCGGGCGGCGACAAACCGGAAAATATTGAAACTGCGTTGTCTGCAGCGAAAAGCTGGTTACATTCACGACTAACTTGATGAGCCTATGTTCGCGGCTAAAGCCGTTCCTACAACTTACTAACTCGTTGAATGTACGTAGGAGCGGCTTTAGCCGCGAATGATTAAGGGATAATCTACAAATGGGATATCATGGAAGAAATCTCAGAAAAGGCCGCTATTCTGAAATCAACAGGCCCTATCTAGTCAGCGCAGTAACTCACCATCGAAAAACATTTTTCGATAATCTGTATTGCGCACGAATACTAGTTAATTCATTTAAATCAGTTCACGACTCAAATTTAGTTGAATCACTTTCATGGGTGGTGATGCCTGACCATTTCCACTGGCTGTTTACTTTAAAAACTTTATCATTATCCGATGTAATACATAAGGTAAAGGGAGGCAGTGCTCTGCAAATCAATCAACTTAACAGCACATCTGGACAGATTTGGCAGAAAGGTTTTCATGATCACGGACTACGGCGCGAAGAAGATCTAAGGCAAATATCCAGGTATATTGTAGCTAACCCATTGAGAGCATCTATTGTTGACGATATCGGACAATATGCTCACTGGGATTCAACCTGGCTGTAAATGTTCGCGGCTAAAGCCGCTCCTACAAGTTACTAACCAGTTGAATGTGCGTAGGAGCGGCTTTAGCCGCGAACAATCGAAGGAAAAATGTAAAAATATAGTTCTCAACCTTTAACTGCATACTGCCAACTATCTTTTAATTGCCATCATAAGTGCACACTTATATACTTCACAAATACTCATAACCCCAATTTGTTGAACACATGGCATTAATTGTCCAAAAATACGGTGGAACCTCCGTCGGCACTATCGAAAAAATCGGTAAGGTGGCTGACAAAGTGTGCGCGCAGGCCAAAGCGGGCGACAAGATTGTGGTCGCGGTGTCAGCCATGAGCGGCGAGACCAATCGGCTGGTCGCACTTGCGGATGAAATGAGTTCGAAAACCCATCACCGTGAAATGGATGTGATTGTATCGACTGGCGAACAGGTCACTATCGCATTGCTGACCATGGCTCTTTTGGACAGAGGTTGTGATGCCCGTTCCTACACCGGCAGCCAGATTAAAATGTTGACTGACAGTGCGCACGGTAAGGCACGTATTCGTGAAATTCAGGGTGAAGGCATGCTTGCAGATCTTGAAGCAGGCAAAGTGGTGGTGGTCGCTGGATTTCAGGGTGTTGATGAGCACGGTAACATCACCACGCTGGGCCGCGGCGGCTCGGATACCACGGCGGTGGCGATTGCGGCGGCATTAAAAGCCGATGAATGCCAGATTTATACGGATGTGGACGGTGTTTATACCACCGATCCTCGTATCGAGCCCAGGGCAAGAAAACTCGACCGCATTACCTTCGAGGAAATGCTGGAGATGGCCAGCCTTGGTTCAAAAATATTGCAAATTCGCTCGGTCGCGTTTGCAGGTAAATTTAATGTTCCCTTACGGGTGCTGTCTTCCTTTAAAGAAGGCAGTGGTACCCTGATAGCACTGGAGGATGATGGCGTGGAACAAGCTTTAATTTCAGGTATAGCATTTAATCGAGACGAGGCGCAGCTCACCATTACCGGTGTGCCTGACCAGCCCGGCGTGGCATCAAAAATATTAGGCCCGGTTACCGAGGCCAATATTGAAATTGATATGATCGTGCAAAATATCGGTGCCGATGGCTGTACCGACTTCACCTTTACCGTACACCGCAATGATTTCGCCGTGGCTCACGAGCTGCTGCAGAAAACTTCAGAAGAGCTGGGTGCCAAACAGGTGGTGGGTGATGATGAAATTGTCAAAATCTCCCTGGTCGGGGTGGGCATGCGCTCGCACGCTGGAATCGCTAACACCATGTTCCAAACCCTGGCCAATGAAAGCATCAATATCCGCATGATTTCGACCTCGGAAATCAAAATATCCGTAGTAGTGGATGAGAAATATCTGGAACTGGGCGTGCGCAGCCTGCACGAGGCTTTTGGCCTGCATAGTGACGGCGAGGCGAAAAATCTGCGATAATACAGGCTGATACGCAACCCCGGCGTACCATATAGTCCTTTTTTTGGGGAGAGTGAGAATCGATGAACTATCGCGCAGTTCGACGCTCTCACTTCTAGCAAACAACATGGAGAAATGGAAATGTTGATATTAACTCGACGCGTTGGTGAAACGCTGATGATTGGTGATGAAGTTACCGTAACAGTGCTTGGTGTTAAAGGTAATCAGGTTCGCATTGGTATCAATGCACCTAAAGATGTAGCAGTACATCGTGAAGAAATCTACGAGCGAATCAGAGCAGAGCAGGGTAACACTGTAACCTCTGAATAATAGCTTTACCGATCAACCGAACACAGGTATTCTTCGCACGGTTAAAAACCGGCGAGGATACCTGTTGTCGGTGTTTTTTTTGTTTTCCGGAGAGCTGGCCGAGCGGCTGACTGAATTGTCGGGAACAATTCAGAGCATCAGCGTTTTATTGCTGATGACCCGTAGGGCGTAGGGCAGGAGCGCGACTGGAGCGCCATGTTCAGCTAAGGAACATAATCCAGGAGAACAGTAATGAAAAATTTGGAGAGCTGGCCGAGCGGCTGACTGAATTGTCGGGAACAATTCAGAGCATCAGCGTTTTATTGCTGATGACCCGTAGGGCGTAGGGCAGGA
>QIHT01000046.1 GCA_003229115.1 Gammaproteobacteria bacterium
CCTTAACGCGATCACTAGGGCATCCAACATTGAGATTAATCTCGTCATAACCCGCGTCTTCACCCATGCTTGCACATTGCGCCAGGTCGGCGGGATGACTGCCTCCTAACTGCAAAGCCAATGGATGTTCTGCCGGGTGATACTTCAACAACGCATCCTTTGGCCCGTTCAAAATAGCACCCGTGGTGACCATTTCTGTATATAACAAAGTGTGCTTTGAAATCAAGCGAAGAAAATGCCGCGCGTGACGATCAGTCCAGCCCATCATTGGCGCAACAGAAACAGTTCTTGAAAACATCGAGCTATTGTATCAGTTAGCAAGATTAGACTTATACGCCAGAACCAGGATACAACAAACAATTACCGAGGGTGTGTCCGGGCACAAAAAAAGAGAGGGCTTACGCCCCCTCTTCATTACAGCCAGTTAACTCGCTTTAGTCGTCTAACGGAAGACCACTTGCAACACCGTTAACCACATCCTGGTCACTGCGTAGATCGATAGAACCTGGATCTGTCAGTGCGTTCAGGAAGTCTATAATGCGATCAACATCTTCGTCATCATAAACAAACGGCGGCAGCTCGTTATGAGCTGCGATGAAGTCAACACGGTCTGGATCATCCATCGCCACATAGTTTTCAGCATCGAGTGCTGGATGTGTTGGAAGAATCGCCTGACGTTTACTGTTATAGGCATAGAGCGAACTAACAGTGTCCATGTGATGCTCAACAACCGCACGCAAGCTATTGTAAGCACCACCATGACCATATGGAGCAGTCAAGGCTATGTTACGTAAACTTGGTGTACGGAATTTCAGAGTGTCATTTGGATTACCCGTTACCTGCTCACGACCAAAGTCTTCATGACCACCCGTCTTGCCCGGGCTGTTGCTGCCACGACCTGAGCCAATCTGTGGCATGGCAATAGCATGGAACTCCAGATCAGTCTGGTAAAGGCCACTGTGACAGCTTGCACAAGCCTGATCGTTATCATCACCCTTGTAGAACAGCTTCATACCTTTGCGGGCATTCTTACTCATGGCTTTCTTATCGCCACGAATGAACTGGTCAAACGGACTGTTGTCGGCACGCCATTGAACACCCTCAAACGCTGAAATAGCATTGGCAGCGTGTGCATAGGTAATATCACCGGCACTAGTCACGTCGCCGGGGAAAGCGTCTTTGAACATATCAACGTATTCAGGAATAGCCTGCAATCTCTGCGCCAGTTGCTCCCAGACACCACCAGGACCCGCAATATTTCCAGCAGCAGCTGCATCAGCAACAGAGTTTTCACCGGCCTGACCCGCCATTTCTGTCGCGGATGTCACCGGGAACATGGCCTGACAGGCTAGTATATTCTCAAGATTGCTCGGCAGGTTATTGCCTGCTGGAGTTTTGCAACCACTAGGGAAGCTGCCTCCACCCACCGCTGTAACACGACCATCGTGGAAAAAGGTGTGGAATGATCTATCACCCAGGTTCCATACAGGTGGCGCATTACGCGGTACGCGCTCAACAATCAGGTCTGCACCCGTACCTGTATCACGGGTCACACCCAGGCCGCTACCACCTTCACCCACCGGTAATGACAAGCCATCACCGGTATCGGTTAACGAGTGGTGGCAGGTGCCACAGGAAATATTCAGATTTCCGCTCAAAATTTTATCGAACATAAGATTCCGACCCAACTCTACCTTCTCATCACTGGGTGTGCGGAAATCATAGGTAGGCGCAGGTATACCGTTATCTTTGTCTTTATCATCGTCATCATCATCTTCACCGCTTGCCATGGCCATGCTACCCATACTCAGCAGGGTAATACCCACAGCGGTGGCTATATAGCTATATTTCATTTGATATGTCTCCTTTTCGGGGTTTACTCATTGATGTATTGTTTCGAAAATTTCCACTAACCAGTCTTTTGATTAAGAATTAGACTATGTATAGATAAAAGTGGAAGTAGAAATATTCCATCGATCTGGCTTTATTTTGTATATCTCTTGCAGAGATAGTTTCCCCATAAAAAAAGCCTGTCCGAGGGCACGGACAGGCTTCAAACTCCCAGTCTGGAGAGACGCATACTAGGGAGTCAACTGCTCTTTGTTTGCAGCGTTTCCATCCGTGGAATGCTGCTTCTACCTGAGATATTAGCGACTATGCTGGCCTTAACCTATTGGGACGTACCCATGAGTACACTAGGGTAAACCCTAGGTAGCAAATAGACGTTAGAAAAAGAATTCAGAAGCTTTGTTACAGGACAGCCTGCAGGTTTTACAGAAAAGACATATTTATTGAAAATGTATTATTCAGGAGCTGCTAACCAACGCGCTTCGGCATCGATATCACTATCAAGCGCATTTAAAAACATCTCCAGCTGTTTTTGTTCTTTGTCATCAAGGTCAAACGTCAGCATTCGAGTATCATTTTCACCAAGCTTAGTGGGTGGTGGATCAATATAATGGTTTATGACATCTGCTAGCGTGCTGTACTGCCCAGCATGCATATAAGGGGCTGTTTTACTGATATTTCGCAGGCCTGGGGTTTTGAATGCACCCAGAGTCGTGTGTTCATCAAGAACAATATAAGTTAATTCATCACAGCTTTTTTCGGCTGAATCGTTATATTCGCCAAAACAGTTGAATGGACTTCGTTTTACTTTGTTGGTGGCCGTTTTCCTGCCGAAATCATAACGCTTGTTCACCATCGTTTGTGGTGCACCGACATTATGAAAGTCAAAATCGCTAAAGGCCGGGCCGCTATGGCAGATGATGCAATTGGCTTTTGAGATAAATAACTTCAGACCAGCGGCTTCATCATTACTCATGGCTTTCTGCATAGCCACCGCATCTTTATTTATGACGGCTTTTGCGAAGTGGTCGAATTTTGCCGGTGCAGGTCTGAGTTTGTGTTCATAGGCAGCAATGGCTTTGCCCATATTGACATAAATTTGTGTAATAACCTTGCGGTCTTCCGCTTGCATCGATTTCCATGCCTG
>QIHT01000168.1 GCA_003229115.1 Gammaproteobacteria bacterium
AGGATCTCTTACTGCGGTCTCACCGCTGCCTGTCTTTTAGTTAATCCGTTAACGATGACAGGGTCACTAGACATTCATCGGTTAACCCTGGTCTGGCGCTATTCAAATCGTTGGTTTACTCCGCATCGAGTACCCAGTTAGTTTAAAAAACCCGGGTCAGAGACTGAGCTATCTGGGGATAGCTCAGGGTCAGAGAGCAATTATTTCTAATATTAGAGTTAATTGTTCTCTGACCCGGGTTATTTCGGGTTATTTTACCCCAGTTATTTTTTCTTAATCTTTTGGAATAAACGCTTAAAAAATTCGCTCCTATGTTGATGTACACCTGTTAATTAACTGAAAAGAAAAAACAATGGTTTGGGGTATGTATACAAGAATAAATATTCAAGACAGCATTCGATATACGCTTTTAGCGCTGTTATCAATCCAGCTTTTATTCATTAGTCAGCACACCAGCGCTCAAACTTCGTATGAGTTCGGAGGCTATTTTGTGCAGTTACTGGATGACCTGCCAGAGCAGTTTGCTAACCCGACGGTGAGGGATATTAATGTATTCGGTCAGTTAGCTGGTAGGTCAGATGCCGATGAAGGCGTTCGCATTGATCAGGTGGTGTTCTGGGATGTGGATGGCAGTATTACCAATCTGGATGACAACAACCAGGAAATATATAGTGAAGGCTATGGCATCAATGATGCGGCTGATGTGGTCGGCCATTTTGATGACAGTATGGCGATATGGGTGAACGGGCAAAGGTCAGATATCCTTGATTCACAGGGGAATACAATTTTTGGCAATGCGCGTGACATTAATAATAATGGCACCATCGTTGGTACTGGTGACTTTTTCATGCAAAACGGAGTGCCAGGTTCGCTCGAACGTTTGATACCGAGCGAGGCCGTGGAGGCCAACGCGGTTAACGAGCTGGATCGGGTTGCCGGAAACTCAACTTCACGTTTCTCAGCGGCAGACTCCAGTGCGGTTACCTGGACAAATGGCGTAATATCAGTCCTCCCGGTATCTGCCGGTGTCGTAGAAAGTTTTGCCAATGATATTAATGATGCGGGTACCGTTGTTGGCGAGGTCCACAATGGCGATGTTTCTGCGACCCGTGCTGTGATGTGGAAAAACAGTGTTATGGTTGAACTGGGCGACCTGGGTGGTACACGCTCAATGGCTGAAGGTATCAATAACAGGGGGCAGGTTGTTGGTCGTTCTAATGATCGTCCGTTTGTTTGGCAAAATGGTGTGATGACAGATCTATATTCAATTGTGGAAGGTCTTTGTACCACAGCTTTAGCCTGTACCGCAGGGGCTACCGTTATTAACGACGAAGGCGTCATTGCCGGTTCGTATTATTTCCCTGGCACACCGGGTACGCCGCAATTTCGCGGTACAATGCGTGCATTCAAAATTACACCTTTGAGCAGCGGTGTTTTGGGGGATATTAATAATGATGGTGTCGTGAATGTAGCTGATGCGCTTATGGGGGTGCAGATGTTAACTGGGCAGATTACACCAACCCCGGGCCAGCTCAGTCGAGGTGATGTAGCGCCTCTGGTCAATGGCAGCCCGATGCCTGATGGGCAGTTTAATGCGGGCGATTATGCGGTGTTAGTCAGGAAGGTTACAGGTGTGGTTGATTTCTAAAATCCATTTAAATGTAACAATGGAAACGAATTAGTGAATCGTTCCTTTTTCAACTTCAATCTTCTTCCCAGTATATTGCTCCACGACTTCACGTAAATTTCTTATATCACCAACACGTTCGATAATCGCGCTATAAACACGTGAATCATGGCCGGGTATAAAATGACCACCTTTGGTATACCTGCCGCAGCCGCAACTGCATAATTTGGGTTTTAATTTTCTTGGCATGGTTTCTCTCCACTTGCATTGCATGTATGAGCTTGTATTCGAAGAGTATATGCAGGGGTGTTCCGGGGCTTGACCGTCTGCGCCAATCGTTTAACAATGGGTTTCCATGGCTGGGTGTTATAGAGGGGCGGCATGACTACAGATATCATTGCATTATCAAAAAGGGCGAGATGGTCGATTCTTGCTATCACGTTCACCCAGTTTGTTCTGTTATATCTCATTGCTGAATTTAAAGGCTCATTGTCAAATGAGTTAATCGCTATTTTTTATGTGATTGTAATAGCCGTGCCTGCTCTGGCCGTGTTGTTGTTAAAAGACCCGTTAGATAAAAACATCTGGAAGGTGGTGTTTGTTTATGCCCTGATTATGCTGGGCACGAGTTATTACACGGGTTACCAATGCTCGGGCGATGGTTCGACGAGCTGTAAGAGTGGTTACTGGTTTCAGTATATTGCGCCGCAATTTATTGCCTGGTTTGTGCTGTTGTTTTTTACCCAGACATGGTTAAAAACACGCGATTTTAGTTTCCCGTATACCGATTTGTTCAATGCTTCCTGGGGTAATTACATTACAGGCAAGCTTACCTTTTTATTAGTCATGATCTTTTGGGGCCTGCTGGCGCTATGGGCGGGTTTATTCAATATTATTGACGTAGAATTTTTTGAGGAATTATTTAAGGAGAAGTGGTTTTTATATCCGATTTTTGGCATCGCCACGGGCGTTGGTGTGATTACCTTCCGTACACGAATTAATACTATTGATCTTGTTTTAAATATTCTCCAGGTCCTGATTCATTGGCTACTTCCTGTGGTTGCGGTAATGAGCTTGTTGTTTTTATTGTTTCTGCCATTCACAGGTCTACAAGGCTTGTGGGATACAGGCTACGCAACATCGATGATTTTGTGGATAGTGTGCATACTATTATTTTTTACGAATTCAGTTTATCAACTGGGTTCAAGTGACGAAGAGAACGGTAAGATTTATAACGCTCTTATCAAGGCAGCGTTAATAGCCAGCCCGGTTTATGTTGCTTTAGCCAGTTATGGCCTGATGCTTCGTGTCAATGAATATGGCTGGACTGTTGACAGATTGTGGGTGCTTATACTTACAGTTTAGTTCGTAGGCGGAATAACTGGTTTTATCACATCACAAGAATCAACCGGGCATTAGCTGTTTTTATTGCGGTTGTATGTTTATTGGTCACTTCACCGATTATCGACTTACGCAAGATCAGTGTTGCCGATCAAATGTCTAAATTAATGTCAGGCGAAGTTAGTATTGATGAATTCGATTATGAGTATCTACGGTTTAATACCGGACGACCGGGTTATGATGCATTAGTTAGTCTAAAGGATTATGAGCCAATCACTAGAGATAAGGAAAAGCTGAAGTACATTGATAATGTACTGGTGGCTAATAATAAGTGGGGTGTTTATGACCGAATAGAAAATGCAGAAGAGTTAAAAGAACAT
>QIHT01000052.1 GCA_003229115.1 Gammaproteobacteria bacterium
GCCAACTAGTTTTATTACATTTCGTCGATTGCCTGGTTGGCAAGTGCATCGGCTTTTTCATTGCCTTCATCGCCGGAGTGACCTTTTACCCAGTTCCAGTCGATCTGGTGATTATCGGTGGCAGCGTCCAGCCTTTGCCATAGTTCTACATTTTTTACCGGTTTCTTTGCGGCGGTTTTCCAGCCTCTTTTTTTCCAGTCCGGCAGCCAGCGTGTAATGCCATCGAGTACATATTTTGAATCGGTGTATAGCGCCACCTTGCAAGGTCGCGTCAACATTTCCAGACCCATGATAGCGGCCATCAATTCCATCCGGTTATTGGTGGTGTCAGTTTCAGCACCGAACAAATCTTTGCTGTGTCCGTTGTATCTCAGGCTCACGCCCCAACCACCGGGTCCCGGGTTGCCTCGGCACGCCCCGTCGGTGTACATCACCACTGAATTTTTATTTTCGGTTTTGTGAGCCATGTTCGATATATATCCGTGTACTTAGGGCAACATTGTGGAATAATACGCGCGCTGTACATTCTGCCAGAAAACGCTACAGTCATAATAATAAAGATGTAGAATCGTATCAAAGTTATTGATTTTATTACAGAGAGCAATGCATAAACCCAGCCTTATTTCCTGCCTGACCCTGTTGCTCGTTTTGAGCCTGGGTGCCTGCAACCAGGATGCCACCAAACCGGCAGAAACCAGCCTCGATAGCGAAAAGCCATCGAATCAGCAAGTTTCTCTTCTGCCAACTGAAGATGACGATTTCCATACTTTCGGACTGGAAATCGGGCCACAACCTGATGACACAGTCTGGAAGCACATACAGGCAGGTTTTCAGCTGGATGAGACCGACCTTAATCGCCGTGCCGTGCAAGCTGAACTCAAGTGGTTTGTCGAACATAAAGACTACATTGACCGCGTCATGGTGCGCAGTGAACCTTTCCTGTATTTCATTCTAAAAGAAGCTGAAAAACGCAATTTACCCACAGAGCTGGTGCTACTGCCCATCGTTGAGAGTGCCTTCCAGCCCTTTGCCTATTCTCACGGCCGTGCCGCCGGAATCTGGCAATTCATCCCGGCAACCGGGCGCATATATGGCCTGAAACAGAACTGGTGGTATGACGGCCGGCGTGATATCCATGCTTCCACGAAAGCTGCTTTAAAATACCTGGATAACCTCAATAAACTCTTCAAAGGCGACTGGATGCTGGCGCTGGCTGCCTATAACTCCGGTTCGGGCACGGTACAAAAAGCCGTACGAAAAAATAAACGTGCGAATAAACCAACTGATTTCTGGCACTTAAAATTACCCAGGGAAACTCGCGCCTACGTGCCTAAACTGCTGGCGTTGAAGGCGCTTATCTCGGATCCAGAAAAGTACGGCATTACGCTGCACTGCATTCCTTATGCACCCGGCTTCAAACAGGTGGACGCAGGCTCACAGATCGATCTGGCACTGGCCGCTAAACTGGCCGACATTGATCTGGATACACTATATAGCTACAACCCCGCCTATAACCGCTGGACAACTTCACCCAATGGCCCTCATACCCTGTTGCTGCCCGTCGACGCGGCTGAAAATTTTGAATTAAACCTGCCGGATGTGCCAGACAGCGAGCGTGTGCGCTGGAAACGCCATCGCATTAAACAGGGTGAAACACTCAGCCATATCGCGGTTAAGTACCACACCACCGTCAAGCATCTGCGCTCGGTCAACAAACTGCGCAAAAATACGATTCGAGCCGGTAAAAATTTGCTAATTCCGGTCGCCAGCCGTAATCGCTCGGATTACAAATTAAGCGCCGGGCAACGTAAAAAATCCATTCAGAATACCAGCCGAGGCAAAACGCGCATCACCCATTTCGTGCAAAACAATGAGAGTTTCTGGACGATATCGCGAAAATACAATGTCAATATGCACAAGCTCGCCAAATGGAACGGCATGGCTATCCGCGACCCCTTACGTATTGGACAAAGTCTGGTTGTCTGGAAGCAAAATGATCCTTCCAGCGTTCAATTGAACCAACGAAAACCTGCCAATACGATTAAATCAATATCCCACGTGGTAAGGAACGGCGACTCCTTATCACGCATTGCCAACCGCTATCGTGTCAGCGTCAACGACTTACACCGCTGGAACACCCTGAAGAGCAAATACCTGCAACCTGGACAGCGCATCAAGGTATACGTCGATATTACTGAACAGACACCAGATCGCGGTTAAATCGCTTACGAATAAAACACCCTGCGTATTGCCTTTATGTGTGACAGCCTGTATTTTAATGCACCAAATATACAATAAGGTTTAGAAATGAGCATCAAAATAACTCAGAAGGATCTCAGTAATTACCAGCCCCTGAATACCCTGAACCCGGAAAATCTCAGGGAAATCTGTGGCAAGCTCAAAATCGTGGAAATATCCAAGGGAGATAATATTTTCATCCAGGGTGATGCTAAAGATGACCATATCTACCTGCATGATGGTGTAGTAGAACTCGTAGAAAACAAGATTGTCGTCAAAACACTTGAATCCGGCACTGACGATACAAAAACCGCACTTGCGCACATCATCCCAAGAAATTTTTCGGCCGTTGCTAAAACCAATGTTGTTGCATTCATGGTGGATTCTGACTTACTGGATATGATGCTGACATGGGATCAGACCGGCAGTTTCCAGGTTGAAGAACTCAATACCGAAGAAGATGACGACTGGATGTCACGCCTGCTTAACACTGAAGCTTTTCGACGTATTCCGCCTGCGAACATTCAGGCTATCTTTACCAGTCTTGAAGATGTGAACTTTAAAGCCGGTGATTCTGTTATCAAACAGGGCGAACCGGGTGATTATTTTTACATCATCAAATCCGGCCGCTGCATGGTCACAAGAAAAATGCCGGGACAGGACAAAGAGATAAAACTCGCCGAACTTGAGCCTGGCACATCATTTGGTGAAGAAGCGCTGATTTCAGATGCAGA
>QIHT01000092.1 GCA_003229115.1 Gammaproteobacteria bacterium
CATAAAAATCCAACTTCATTTCATGGGATATTTGTATGGGAATATTTTCAGAGTTGAAAAATGCAAAGGAGCTGTGGGATAAATACAAAGTTCCCTCAGTGACTAAAAAAGGCATACGCCAATTTTATAGCAAACGTAGCGAGCTATCAGAAAAATGGTGGGAGGAATATTTTTCTAATCGAAGTGAAATTCCTAAAAATATTACGTTGATGGGACAAGCTCTCTCTCGTACATTTTCTAATAAAAAACAGTCGGAGGAAATGGTCAAGTGGTTAAATAATGGGGCTAATTTTAAAATTCTAATGTTGTCTCCAAGCAGTACAGAATCTTCTCAAATTCTACACGTAAGTAAGCATATTTCTTATAAAAATAATTATAGCTCGGATAAAATACTCGAAAAAAAGATTTTAGATACCATTGAAGTTCTTAACTTAAATGTTGTTTCGCATATCTCGGACGTATTAGAAAAACCTCTTGTGAGGTTCTCTACTATTGACATGCCATTTTCATTGATTGCGATCGATGACGATATGGTTGTTACTTTGTAAGCGCATAAACAACCACATTATTGCTTAACGCATAGCGATCTGATCCGGATTAATAACCCCTGGCAACAACCGTTCAATATCCTCGACCGTTGCTGCCTTCGGTAACTCAGCAAAAAGATAACGCAGATAAGCATAAGGCTCCAGATCATTTGCCTTAACCGTCTCGATCAGCGAGTACAGATTAGCTGATGCCTTCACGCCTTTAACAGAAGCACTGAACAGCCAGTTCTTTCTGCCAATCACGAAGGGGCGGATAGCATTCTCAGCACCATTGTTATCGATTTCAAGACGACCATCATCCAGATAATGTATCAGTTTATCCCATTCGTTATTTAGATAGTTTAGTGCCTTGCCAACGGCCATTGTCGGCGGTACCTGCTCAAGGCTGGCTTCAAGCCATGTATGTAACTTGTTTAATACAGGTACTGATTTTCCCAGTCGTTGCTGATAACGCTCTTCAGGACTCAGGTCTTTAATCTGCTTTTCAATATGGTATAGTTTTTGGATAAAGGACAAGCCTTGCTGGGCTTTACCCGTTTTCTTCTTTTTCCTGCCCTGTGCCTTGACCGCTTCACTAAACTTACGCCTGGCATGCGCCATGCAACCTACGTGCACCAGATCATTCTGGATAACAACCGCATTATAGCCATCATAACCATCGGTCTGTAGATAACCCTTAAAGCCTTCCAGCAGGCGTGTGGGTACGCCTGATCCACGTCCTGGATCATAGTCATATAAGATAACGGGTTGTCCGGGTGGGCCGCCGCGTTGCACCCATAGATAGGATTTGGATTGCGCGCGTTTATCGGGTTCTGTTAGCACCTGTACGGTGGTCTCATCCATCTGGATGATATCGTAGGCTAACAGGCGTTCGCGTAGCAGATTAATCACAGGCTGGATCAGTTGTCCTGCCTGTATCATCCAGTTAGCCAGTGTGGCGCGGGGTAGATCAACCCCAATACGCTGTAATATCTGCTCCTGTCGGTATAACGGCAGCGCATCCTGGTATTTCGATACGGTAACGTGCGCCAGTAACCCTGGGGATGCCATACTCTTCGGGATCGGCTGTGCCGGCAATGGCGCCAGTTTGATGCATTGACCGCAACTGCAGGCATATTGTTTCCGGATATGCCTGATCACCTGGATCTTGGCTGGAATGATATCCAGCTGTTCCGAGATCACTTCACTCATCTCTTGTAGCTCAGCACCATCGTGTGGGCAGATGCGTTCAGATTCAGGGATATCATGAATGACGTCTATGCGCGGTAAGGCTTTAGGTAAAGATTTGCGCCCACTCTTTTTACGTTTATGCGCAGGGACGGTAATGGTCTCATCGCTATCATCTTCAAGAAGATCCTGATCCGCTTCAGCTTCTGTAAATAATCGTAGTTGATCAGGGGACAGTTTTTCACTGCTGGAGGCATAACGCCTGGCCAGTGCCAGGTTGAGTTGTTCCTGGAGGCTGAGTATCTTTGTTTTGTATTGTTGGTTTTTAGTCGCGAGTTGTTTGTTTTTTTCAGACAGATCGTCAGCTTTTTTTAACTGCTTAAACACTAATGTTTTTAATGCATCAACGTCATCAGGAAGCTTATCAGGCAGGTTTTGCATGCCTGATAGTATAACAAAAACAGACTGTTATTGCTTATAAAACAGTCGAATAATTTAACGTTTTATGGGCTTGCATGCGCATAATATCGTAGCCATCAAGCAACCAGTTTAACTGCTGACCGGTTAAGGTAATGACCTCATCATCCGCCTTGCGTGGCCATTTGAATTTCTCTTTCTCCAGGTGTTTTTGCCATAGGCAAAAACCATTACGTTCCCAGTATAAAATACGAAGTTTGTCGCGCTTGCGATTACAGAAGATAAACAACTGTTCAGAAAACGGGTTCAGACTCATGCTGTCTTCTACCAGTATAGCCAGACCATTTATACCTCTACGGAAATCAACAATATCCCGGCACAGGTATACCGCCGGAATATTGTTCGATGGGCGTAGCATCAGAGCTGCTTCGCGCTGTGTAATATGCTTGACAGGTTCATATCATGTGCACCACCCGGAAGGATCACCGCTACACCATTGGGTAACAGGATGCGGCATTCGTATCCCGCAGTATCCATGATCTGTACCTGTTGAAAACAAGGGGTTCGTGATCTGGGTAAAACACCTTTTTTAACCAGTGTCTTCTTCCAGGAATACAGGTCTTGTAAATTTAGCCCTTCTGATGCAGCAAAGGCTTTCATGCTTTTGCCGGATGCTTTGCAGGCCTTGAGCTTTTCAAGCCAATCACTTTGTTGTACTGTTAATTTATGGTCTGGTTTATCTGTCATGTTCCTGCTCCTTTGTTTTGCGAAGGAACAGGGTGATGAATTTATTTTCAGATGTATAGGGTGTGGTTTACTTGGCGCTTACG
>QIHT01000244.1 GCA_003229115.1 Gammaproteobacteria bacterium
CATGGGGCCACTCGATTGTAACTGTCTGCTGTTCGTAACGAAAGGCTTACAACTTCTCTTTGATACGTGCAGATTTACCAGTAAGACCACGTAAGTAGTAAAGTTTTGCGCGACGCACTTTACCGCTACGCTTCACTTTAATGCTGGCAACGCCGTGACTGTAAGTCTGGAAAACACGCTCAACACCTTCGCCGTGAGAAAGTTTACGCACCGTGAATGCAGAATTCAGACCGCGATTACGCTTGGCAATACATACACCTTCAAAAGCCTGCAAGCGTTCACGTTCACCTTCCTTTACACGTACCTGAACCACCAGTGTGTCACCAGGATAAAATTCCGGAATCTCGCGACCCATCTGCTCCTGTTCAAGTTGTTGAATAATGTCACTCATAATATTTCTCCGACTTCACTATCGACCCAATCTTAATCAACCTGCCCTTGTTCCTGCTGAAACTCGGCCAGTAATTGCTTTTGTTCATCATCCAGTTGCAGGTTTTCCAGTAAATCCGGCCTGCGCAACCAGGTTCTTCCCAGCGCCTGTTTCTGACGCCAGCGAGTTATGGCCTTATGGTCACCACTCAATAAAACTTCCGGCACTGTTTGACCGTTAACTTCTTCCGGCCGGGTATAGTGCGGGCAATCCAGTAGCCCCTCCATGAACGAATCCTGTTGTGCCGATTCATCATCTCCCAGCACATCCGGTAACATCCTTGCGACTGCATCAATCATTATCATGGCAGGCATTTCACCACCACTGAGCACGTAATCGCCGATAGACCATTCTTCATCGACTAACTGCTCAATCAAACGCTCATCAATCCCTTCGTAGCGTCCGGCGATCAGGATGTAACTTTGCTGCTCAGCCATACTCTTTACTGCTGACTGGTTCAGGGTTTTCCCCTGTGGGCTCAGGTAAACAACCTTCGCGCCCTCACCTGCCTGCTGTCTGGCTGCTGCAACTGCATCCGCCAAAGGCTGAACTTTCATCAGCATGCCGGGGCCACCACCGTAAGGTTTATCATCAACCGTGCGATGGCGATCCTGCGTGTATTCTCTCGGGTTCCAGCAACTCAGGCTGATGATGCCCTGCTTGATTGCTCTTCCCAAAATGCCGTGGCTACAGGCCTGTTCAATCATTTCGGGGAACAGGGTGATGACATGAAATTGCATAGTCAAAACCCCTTAAAAATCTTCGTCCCAGGTTTTATCCCAGTCTACCGTAATCAAACTTTGCTCAAGATCGACTTCGATGATTGTGTAATCCAGTGTCCATGGAATCAAATGCTCACGATCATCCTGATCGGACTTCACCACCAGCACATCATTCGCACCGGTTTCCAGTAATTCATCCACTATACCCAGCTCATCGCCTTGCTGGTTAACTACGCGACAAGCTATCAAATCGCGCCAGTAAAATTCATCTCGTTTCAAACAATCCATTTGCTCCGGTTTGATGCCAATAACCGCACCGTTCAACAACAAGGATTCATCGCGGTCATCAAAACCTTCAAGCTTGGCAACAATGGTTTTTGCCTGACGCCGACCGATTTCTACTTTTACCTCGCGCCACTCGCCCCTGAGTTTTATAAACCAGGGATTGTATTTTGTGATTCCTTCTCTTGGATCAGTCTCTGAAAAAACCTTGACCCAGCCTTTTACTCCATAAACACCGTTGATCTTGCCAACAATGATTTTTTTGTCATCCGACACGTTGCCAGAAGACCGGGCCTTAAGCAGAAACTTGCTTACGAGCCTCTTTCACCAGAGTCGATACACGGTCAGAAGTCTGTGCGCCTTCACCTAGCCAGTGATCTACGCGAACAAGATCAATCTTCAAACGCTCTTCAGCACCGCGCGCACCGGGGTTAAAAAAGCCCAGGCGCTCAATACGACGACCATCGCGCGAACGACGAGAGTCCTTAACATCAACGTGATAGAACGGAGTTTTCTTGCTTCCGCCTCTGGATAAACGAATCGTTACCATGTGACAATCTCTAAATTTTTTAGTTAAAAGGCCACCGGCCTTCAGCGAGGCGCGTATTCTACGTTATTTTTCAAGAATATGGAACGCTCTGGAGGGGGTATTTTCAGGAGGGTTGTGGTTGGTAAGTGACTGATTTCCATGTCACAAGATCTCAACACATCGCGGTCTTTAACGTTTGCAATGAATATTGATGTACTTTAATTCAATTGTGCTAGAATGTGTACATAAGAGTACAGAGGTAGTTATTATGTCTCGATCATCAACGATGACTATTCGGCTGGAATCGGATCTAAAAGATCGGCTAGATAAGCTGGCACAGGCAACCAGCCGCAGTAAATCTTTTCTCGCCACGGAAGCAGTGCGTGAATTTGTCGAGCTTAATGAGTGGCAAATTCAGGAAATTCAGGCTGCAGTTGATGAGGCCGATACAGAAGATTTTGCCAGTGATAAAGATGTGACAGATACCTTCAGCAAATGGGGCGTGAATGCAGATTAAGTGGCTACGGAAAGCGCTTGCAAACCTCGAACACGAAGTTTCATACATTGCCCACGAAGATCCGCAAGCTGCTCGTGATGTGATGCAGCGCATCTATCACAGTGTTTCTTTATTAGCCGACAATCCATCACTGGGCCACGCCGGCCGCATACCAGGAACACATGAGCTTGTTGTGCCCTATACCCACTACATCGTCCCTTACCGCGTCCGCCCCAAACACCAACGCATTGAAATTCTGCGGGTATTTCATGCGGCAAGAAAATTGCCTGAGCAGTGGTGAGACGAGCAGGCTCTGCAGTCGCTACTAAATTAGGTGCTTTGGCCTGCCATTTCGAATCTACAAATGCTCATCGTAATCCATCGACTTATGTAGCACACGTATGACGATTATTCCAAAACCTGTTGTTTTGTAGAAGATCACATGGGAACTAACTGGATAGACCTGAATACCTTTACGAATAAGACTCATATCGCG
>QIHT01000248.1 GCA_003229115.1 Gammaproteobacteria bacterium
AATGAGGATTATCGAAGTGCTTGATATACGAAATTCCGTGTCCGCTGAAAAACCTGTTGATGATATTAAGGCTCTGGGGCTTTCTGAAACAAAGTTGCCATCAGACGCAGAGTAATAGTGTTTTAAGATTCTGATGGTATGAGGGGCTAGATATAATGAAGCACAATTTCAAACTTGTTCAATGACCACTATCGTAACAGAGACTTTTTTTTTACCTAATGAGGTGGATCGTAAAGATTGGTTAGTACCTTCCGAGATTTACAATCTTTATCATTCGTTACAGGTGCGTTGCGAAACAGGCCATGTGTTTGTGCCAATCAGAACGCTGCAATTTATGGCTGTGCTGGACAAAAATGAAATAGTTTTTATTGATAGTCAATCATATGCAACTTCAAATAATGAAGGTGGTCGTTTGATACTGATCGCGTGGAAGTTTCCCCTGTCACATGATCGTGATGCACTGACTGATCCCATGCCCTGTGAAATTATTTTTTACGAAAATAAGAACGATGATTTACAGTTACGGTTGATTTCAGAGTTCAGGCAGGCGATGGAGTTGCTGGATCAACGTTATCGCGACAGGAAAATACCATCGAATGGTGCAAAAATTTTAAGTTTGTAGTCGTTGGTCGTCAGTATGAACTACTGCCAACTATCTTTTATCCTGTTAAAGAAGCAAACAGCGTAGGTAGTTTTTCCGGCAGGCGATCAACATTATCTACAATCGTGTAGTTGTTCTCACCAAAAATACGTTTTACATAGGTATCAGCATTGGGATCGAGCGTTAAGCAATAGGTCAGGATGCCGCTACCATATAATTCCTCTACAGCCTTTTTAGTATCATGACGCAAATGCTGCGGATCTGTTTCGTCAATGTCTGCAGGTTCGCCGTCTGTTACCAGAAGAATGAGCTTACGCCTTTCCTGTTGTTTTAATAAATGAGTGCCGGCGTGGCGTAATGCTGCGCCCATGCGTGTTGATAAACCGCCTTTCATGCCAGCTAGTCGTGACCTGGCTTCGTCATCGTAGTGCTGAGAAAAGTCTTTGAAGCGGTAGTACTGCACATCGTGGCGACCATCGGAGGCAAAGCCGTGTAAAGCAAAAGGGTCGCCTATACCGTCGATTGCGGTGGAAACCAGGGTTGCGGCTTCGCGGGTTAACTGTAGAACACTTTTGTCGGAACCCGCCATGGTTTCGTTAGTGGATTCCGATAAGTCCATGAGTATGACTACTGATAAGTCACGAGTCTTCAAAACATTCCGCATGGTGATGCGCGGGTTGGGTTGTTCGCCCATGCGGACAGAAATTATTGCATCGACTGCTGAATTTAAATCAATCTCATCGCCGTCTTCCATGTTGCGTAGTCGTTGTACGCCTTGTGGTGTCAATAAATCAATAATCTGTTTGATGCGATGCGCAACTGGTCGGTACTCATTGAGTATGTCATGAATGTCTTTCGGGTCACCTTTAGGTTGACGACGTTCATACACCGTTACCCAGTCCGGGCGGTGTAACTGAATCTGGTAGTCCCATTCCTGGTAATGAAACGGATCAGATACCGGTTCTTTGCCCCACATATCGTTGAAGCTAATCTGCTCGTCGGTGAGATCGTCTTCATAAGGACGCATGCTGGTTTCACAGGTCCAGATTTCCTGAGCATCATCGCCGGCAAGTTCGCAGTCAACTTCATTTGCCATTTCTATGGCACTGACCGTGCGACGAACTTGTCTCTGACTGGCTGGTACGTATTCGACTTCGCTGTCCCAGGTGAATTCTTCAAACTCCCAGACGTATCGATTGTCGTCGCGGTAAGGAATGCGCATGTGTTCCAGTATGCGCAAACTGGGTACTGCTTTACGTGACTGAAAAAGATGGAAGACTTCTAAGCCCATGTTCCAGCTAAATTGGTTGTTATCCTGATTTTCTTCTATCTGCTCATGGAAATTGGCAGCAAATGCATTGAGTTCGTTGTCATCTGAAGTAACACGGTTGTCCATTAACATAAGTGAAAAATGTTCAAGCACAGGCATGGTTACGTGTTCAGGTTTTTCTTCGGATTCTAGAACCAGCAGCGAACGCCACAGCTTGAACAGTCCGGGAAAATCTTTTATGGCTTTGTATTCTATGCGCGCATCTTCAATTAAACCGATAAAAAATATTTGTGCAGGGCTTAGTTCTTCGGCCGAAATAGGCGAAGTGGAGTAGCATATATGTGACGCCATATGTGCTGCGGTTGCGCGATATAATTCCAGTCCGGGGATCATGTTTGCCTCGGAACCAATGTCGTCAACTGCATCTGGCATGTGCAATATACGATGTTCAATGTAAGGTCGAAAATCATCAAAGTCTGCGCCGGTAGGGCGGATGAAAAAATCACGACCCCATAAAGAGCGCAGATAAAAATTTAGTTTACGCTGCACCTTATTAAACAGAATGCCGGCGCGTTCTTTTTGGAACATTGCTTTTGAATCAGTTGATTCAAGATTGAAGTAAGAAGTTAAATTATTGAAATCACGGCGATAAGCCTGTGCGCCAAAGTTAGCCCAGCGTCGCAGTCCGCTCAGGGTTAGTTTGCCAAGCAACTCATCAATGTGATTAAGCATCGGGCGTAAGCCTCGTGCGGCAGTTGAAGCTAACTGGTGAATAAATAAAAGATAGCCACGGAATAATTCTGCATCGCCCAGGTTACGTGCAGCAGTTGGCAGACTGGCAAGCAATAGAGAAATGACTTCACCGGAAGTCATGGAAGATAATTTCATGGCTGCTGTTATACAGTCCGGAATTACGTCTTCACCTACTTCTTTTACGACCAGGGGAACTTCCTGAATGTAGGTGAGTACCACATCACCGCCTCTGCCGAGATTGTGCAGAGATATCGCGCCGTCCATGTAAATCTGCAGACCCGCTGGTGACATAATGCGGGCGGCTTCGTGGAAAGTGCCCTCTAATACATCTCGTATTTCAGGTACGCTTTGCAGAAATTCTTCGTAATCTTCGAGTTTAATGCTCATAAAGAAAAACCTCACCACAGAGACACAGAGCGCACAGAGAAAAAATTATTGTTCATTTATTTAAAAAACTGTGGGTGTAATACCCCGTGGCTTGCCACGTAATCTGTAGGTGCGAATTTATTCGCACAAAACGACCAGATAGTGACTCCATAACC
>QIHT01000116.1 GCA_003229115.1 Gammaproteobacteria bacterium
CTTCTGCTAAACGATAAACGTTCTCGCTTTCTTGCTGTACATAACAACGATGAAGCACTTGCCTGGCGTCTCGCCCTCATAGAACAGGCTGAAAAAACGATTGATGCGCAGTATTACAGCTGGCATGCAGACACCTCGGGGAAATTGTTAATTGATAAACTCATAGAAGCTGCCGATCGTGGCGTTCGAGTTCGGCTATTACTCGATGACATTCACACCTTCGGCGCTGACCGACGCATTGCTACGCTTAATCATCACAAACACATAGAAGTACAACTGTTTAATCCGTTTCACCTCAGGTGGCCTTTAAAACTCTTCAGGCTTTTCGAATTTATCTGGGACATTGGCCGCCTCAATCATCGCATGCACAACAAATTGTTGATTGCAGATAATGTTGCGTCAATCATTGGCGGTAGAAATATCGGTGATGAATATTTTGGATTAAACAGCAAATTTGTTTTTCGCGATCTCGACCTTATGGTCTGCGGTCTCGTGGTTAATGACTTTTCAAAAATTTTCGACCTGTACTGGAACAGCCCGGTTTCGAAAAAGGCAAGGCGCATCATCGCATTTCGACCACGGCAATTTGATTTCCGAAAAATGAAGCATCAGCTGGAAAAAAACATTATTTTAAACAAGCCCATTATTCAACGCATCGAAGACTTAAAAAACTCTTTAGTTAGTAAACCGGATATTGCTGAAGCATTCATCACGGCTAAATCACATGTTTTTTATGACTTGCCTGAACTTGGTGAAAATGAACAAAGCCAAATGGCAAAACAACTTTATCAATTTAGTGTAGGTGCTGTTAAACAACTAACCATCGTCAGTGCTTACTTTGTGCCTACAGACACTATGCTTAACTCAATAAAAAAACTTATCGATGACGGAGTTGTCATTCAGGTATTTACTAACTCGCTTGCATCGATAGATGTAACCGTTGCTTTTTCAGGATATGAACGCTATCGACAACAACTACTTTCAATCGGTGTCAAACTTTTTGAGTTCCGAGCTAACCCGGAGTACCACTCCACCTACTCGACACCCGCCGTCAATGTAAAACGTTTTGGCTTACATACAAAGTCTTTCATTTGCGACACCAGTTCGGTTTACGTCGGCACTTTAAATCTTGACCCTCGCTCTGCCACCTTAAACACGGAAGTAGGCATACTTGTCGATGATGAAATACTATCCGATAACATACAAAATGCTTTTTTAAAGGACTTGTATGAGGGTCAGTTCTGGGAAGTGAAATATAATAATGAAGGCAATCTGAGCTGGACCTGCAATAAAAACACGACCACTCGTCAGCCTGCAAGAAATATGTGGCAAAGAATCGCTAATTTCATCTACTCGTTTCTTCCTATCCAACAACAGCTCTAAATACTGGCCGACACTGTACAGATAACACAACCATGTTAATGTGCATTCATGCACAGTAACCAGCCTACATTAACTGTTAACTATCAGAAATGAGCCCCCTGCGAGCCATCAATTTTATTGCACGGAAAATACTCTATCTTGCGGTCAGGACAGACACGCTGCCCTCTGACATTAACCAACTGCGTATTAATCCTGAACATCCGGTTATTTATGTACTCGAAACCCGCTCCTGGTCAAATTTACTGGTTTTACAAACTGAATGTACCCGGCTTGGCCTGCCTTCACCGCTTGCCAGAATCTCTACGCCGCACTTAAATGCCTGGCACTGCGTTTATACGGTTGCACCAAGACAACCTTTCAAAGCGTGGATACTCAAACAACCGAAACGTTCAAGAATGTTGCGCGGCATTGTTGAAATACAACGTGACCACCCTGATGAAAACATTCAATTTATCCCGGTCTCCATATTCTGGGGAAGGCCGGTTGCCAAACAAAAACACTGGTTGACGGTTTTATTTTCTGATTCGTGGGGTATTGCCGGGCGCACAAGAAAGTTCTTCACCATACTAATCCACGGTCGCAAAACACTGGTTAATTTTTCTGAAATCGTTAACTACCAAAGTAACTCGTTTGATAAAAACATAACTGATGACGAAATTATTGACCGCCTGCAACTTGGTTTATCCAGCCGACTCACAGAAATTAAAACAGCAACCCTGGGGCCTGATGTTTCGCACCGCCGCACACTGGTTAGGGAAATATTGCTAAACCCCGATGTCAAAGAATCTATTATTAAACGTAGCGCCGAAGACAACCTCAGTGAGTACAAAGCAGCATTACAGGCGAGACGGTATTTATACGAAATTGTTGCTGACTGTACCAACATAACCATTCAAATTTTACAGCGCGGACTATCAACATTCTGGAACCGATTTTATTCTGGCATCGAAGTCACGAACAACGAGCAGCTCAAGAGCCTGGCGCTGACACATGAACTTGTTTATACCCCATGTCATCGAAGCCACATTGATTACCTGTTACTTTCTTACGTGATTCACTTTGAAGGCCTGGCGATACCTTATATAGCAGCAGGCCGAAACCTGAACATGCCCATCATTGGCCCTATCCTTCGTGGTGGTGGCGCTTTTTTTATCAGACGCAGCTTCAAGGGCAATGAGCTTTACTCAACCGTCATGTTTGAATATCTCGCCAGACTTGTTTCAGCTGGCGTGCCGATTGAGTATTTTATCGAGGGCGGACGTAGCCGCACAGGCCGCCTGTTAAAACCCAAACCCGGCATGCTTGCCATGACCATGCGCAGTTTTCTTAAATACAGACAACGCCCGGTTGCGTTTATACCCGTCTATGTCGGCTATGAAAAACTACTCGAAAGCAAAGCCTACCAGGCAGAGCTTTTGGGCGAAGATAAAAAATCCGAAACATTTTTTACTTCAATAAGAAACATCCTAAGAATTCGCGGTGAATTCGGCAAAGTTTATGC
>QIHT01000109.1 GCA_003229115.1 Gammaproteobacteria bacterium
CCCCTCTACACCAACCGCATCAACAAGCTTTCTACAGGAACCTTTGTCGGTTTTTCTGTGGCAAAACAGTCTGCATCCACATAAGGTAAATCCATCACCAATTGAAAGGCGTGTTGTGCGCCGGTTTTTTCCTGAAACCAGGCCAGGTGTTTGTTGATGGCTTGACTGGCCGCACTTTTTACTTCGACCAGAAACCACGGTTTGCCATCTTTACTGACCAGGAAATCGACTTCTTTATGATCTTTGGTGCGCAGGTAATGCAGGTCATATTGGCCAATGCCCATGTCCGTCCACCAATGCACGGCTTTTAGTAAATGACTGGCGACAAAGTTTTCGTTGCGCGCGCCTTTGTCTGCCACTTGCGACCAGTCCCACAGATAGGTTTTTGGATCTTTGCGTAATGCGGTGGTGATGTTGTTGAACCATGGACGAACACGATAGCAATAGTAAAAACTTTCAAGCACGGTTAACCATCTACGAATGGTATCAACGGAGACGCAGATTTGTTTTGCCAATGTGCTGTAACGTGTGACCTGACCGCTTTGTTGCGCCAACAATTGCGCCAATATCTCCAGTTGGGCTATTTCCTGCACCTGTGATGCGTCACGAATATCTTCATAGATCAATTGTTGCTGGCGCCGCTTTTGCCAGCGATTATAGAATCGGGTATCGGCTTTTATAAAAGGTTCGGGGAAACCGCCGAATTTTAGTAGCTGCGTTAATGCTTCTTTTTCCGGCTTATGGCCGGGTTGCAGCAACATGCTGGCATCAAACCCGGATGACAATTCACGCAAACTCAGGGGGTGCATCCGATAATGAAAATAACGCCCCATCAAGCTGTCGCCACCTTTACGAAAAATATCCAGGCGGGCACTGCCGGTAACCAGGATATGAACCTGTTTCTCGTACAGATCGAAAAAGCCTTTGAGCCAGTTTTTCCAGTCTTTAAATTTATGTAATTCGTCGAAGGCGATAACGAGTGGTTTTTTATGTAACTGATCAAGGCCAAGATAAGCAGCGGTTTGATTCGGGCCAGATAATACAATTTGTCTGTGATCGGGGTTATCCCAATTGAGGTAATAATCCGGTGTACTGATGATTTCACGCGCCAGCGTGGTTTTGCCGACTTGCCTGGGGCCAGACACGAACAGCATCTGACGCTGTTGGGGCAGTTCATTTAAGAAGGCCTGGGTGTAGTTGCGTTTCACACCAATTTCCTACACATCGTAAAATAGTATAGACCATTTTACGATTAATCGTATAATTGTCAATTGAATTTTACTCAGTTGGCTCATCTTCTAAACCTTTCCCTATCAACCCGTCCAGCGCCCCCGGTGCCACCACAATCTTCATTTTTTTCCTTAACTTCACCACTTTGGGATCAAAATTTTTCATGATGTCTTCATGTGCTTCCTGCAAATAAGCTTCTGTTCTTGCCACTTCCTGCTTTGCCCTTTCGGTGACGTTGGTGAACTCTGCTATTAGTGGTGTGCAATCCGCTAAAAAATGTTTCCAGCGAACCTGTTTCAGAGCATTTTTGTTGTTAAATATATAATTCCGGTTTAGCTCTCCATCGTGGTTAACATCTTCGGTGAAAACGGCGGGGGAGTTCTGGCTAAATTCTTTGCTTAGTTCCAGCCAGCGTTGTTGTGTATACCGATACCAGCGACTCTTTAGTTCAGCTAACTGTTTTTCTTTGCCATCGGCATCTGTTTGCATGTCCCAACGGAAACCACCTTTCACCTGTTTACCGTTGTCTTTTCCTTCTACGTACTCATGGGGTATTAATTTTTGAATACTGTCATGACTTTTGTCTTCAATTTCATCGGTTAAGTAACCCGCCAGTGAGGAAAGGGTGGCGTAATAAAATTGATCGTTTATGATTAACCTGGCCCAGCATGAGAACCGCAACGCATAGTAGTCTCTGCTCTCATAATCGTTGAATTCCTTTTTATTGGCCTGCTCCTGAAACAGGTAATCCGCATAGTCGTAATCATAAATACTATTGAAATCCAGCAAGCTTGTATTTTCCGCCATGTTTTCATTTAGAAAAATGAAGTCATCACCTATGCCTGCAGTTAATAGTTTCGCCCAGTTGAGGTTACCAAGCTTTGATAGTGGGAGTTCACTCCAAATTTCACCTGCAGTTTTAGCAGTACATTTAATACCGTGTAAATTTTTTAACAGAACAGCTTCTACTCTGTTTTGTGCAGCTTCACTCATGGTTGCTCGAAACTGCTCCTGTTGCTGTTCCGGCCATGAATAATAATTATGGTCTGCCGATATCAGGGCTTTACGGGTGGCTGTTATGATTTTTGATTTATCCATATAAGTCCTTAATTATGGTGCCCAGAGTCAATGCCGCTCGCAATGTCCCAACTTTACTCTTTTGGCGCTTAAGTAAGCGACATTAGTGACCAGGGTGATGAGTTTTATTTGTGCTCGTTGGGTTACGGTAAAAAACACCTAACCCAACCTACGAGCTTTGTGGTCATCTATACCTTACTGATTCGCTTAATAAAGTTCCGTTTTTGTTTGTAATTCTTTCGCAGTTGTTCAATATACTCCTTAAACTGGTTTTGTTGTTTGAGTTGTTTCATCAGTTTTTTGATTATTTTCAGCATATCAGTGGCGCGGTCGTAGGCATCGTTGTTGGTTAGTCGAATGATGCTGTCGATACGATCCTGGTAGATTTTCAATGCTTCGGCTGGGTGAGCCTTTTCGCAGGCTTTGGCGAGGGTCAACCACAGGTGTTCGACGCAGCCGCCGGTTTTGGCTTCGTGCAGGGCTTTGTCGATGTCTTTTTCCCACAGGTAAATTTCTACCAG
>QIHT01000043.1 GCA_003229115.1 Gammaproteobacteria bacterium
TTTCTTTCATCTTTTTTCATGTTCATAAAGAGTAGATTAAAAAATTCAAAAGTAAATAAAACGTACAGTTTATTTATGCCCACTGCCTAAGCAAAGCGGAGAAGCTTCTTGCAATAGCAAAAGAGTCAGATGATAAAGGACTCTATGTAATTCCCTTGCTTATGACAGCTGCAGTCGCAATGGAGTCGTTACTAAATGATGCCATTGTTACTCAATGTTATTCAGTGTTTCCGAAGGGAGATTACAAAGGTATTGCTGAATCATATCTTTCAATGTCCTTAAAAGGAAAGCTAATCTCTGTTGTTCCATTGGCGTCTAAAAATGAATATTTGATTGATAAAGAAAGCGATCTTTTTCAAACGCTAAAGAACCTCATATCTCTACGGAATGAAGTGGCCCATACAAAAAGTTTCTTTGAAGACGTAGAGTACGAAGAAATAGAAGAAGAGTTTGAGGGCGAGCTAAGAGAGGGCATGGGACTCGATATAAATTGGATGGCAAAGCGGTTTTCGAAGGCAATTTATAGCTCCTCAATTGAGGATGTAGAAAAATGTATCAATGCTGTGGGTGAATTGAAAAGCTGCTTGTTAAACTATGGTGAAGAAGAGTTTAATGGTAATTTTGAGTTTATTAAAAAGGCAAAATCCTAACGAATTAGGTTAGATCGTGTGAGGAACGAACCACGATCTGAACCAGTTTGTTGGACAAGCCCGCTAATTGATACATGAATTTGTTATGAAGATAGCTTTTTGAGTTTGCCGGTTATTCAAGGCCGGTAAAATTCCACCCGTCTTGCGTTCAGGCACTTATTGACCCTTGCGGTAATTTTTTCTGATCTGAGAAGGATATTGGTCAGTTTTTTCCTAATCGAAGACAAAACGTAGCTCTCAGCATATAACACTGAAATTTTTGTCTGGTTTATTGTTTGAGGTTACATAACGGGTCATTGTCCTCCTTCTATCAAGTTGGGACCAAAGCAGCCAACACACGAGTGGGAGAAATACGGGTTTTGATGATCGTCATCGTTTCACCACAATATCGACAAAGCATTTTCGGTCTTTCTTTTATCCATGCCAATGCCCGGTTCGGGTCAAACCCCAACAATAGCTGAAGCACCTGAATCAGGCGCTTGCTGTTGGGGTGCAGGAAACCAAAATTACGCGTGCGCCGAAAACGTTTCGGGAGTACGTGCTGGAGGATCAGCCACAAGAATTTCTCCCCCGAGACGGTTTTGAAGGCCCACTGTTTGGTCTTGCTGTTTTGATAACGGAAGGTCACCTTTCCATTTTTACAGCTCATGATATCTTTCTCCCGAATAACACCCCTATACAGATAACGCCCCAGGTAGATCAGCGCCTTTTCACCAGTACCGACAGACTGGCAATCAACGACCCATTTCGAAGGATGTTGTTTCGGTAAGGTAAACCCCTCCTGCGTGATCGCCTCCAGCATCTTTGCCCGAAAAACCTCAGCCAATGCCGTATGGCTAAAAAGATACGGTGTGTTTTTCCCACTTTTTTTCGTCCTCCAAAGCGTTTGAGTCTTGTCGATGGCGGCCGCTGGTACCTGCTTCTTCAACTGCCGCTCCAGCCATTGCTGGCTTTCGTGATGTTGACAGTGCGGACAACTCCGGTGGCCACAAGAATGCGGGACATAGACCTGCTCATCACATTTATCGCAACGTGCCAGCATCAACAGACTATGGCGTGTGCGACAGACTTTCATCGCCCCCAGCGCTTTTTTGTGAGAAGGCAACCGTTGGTTTTTATATTGCGGTAAGAAGGTCGTTTCAAATAACGTGATAATGGATGACAGCCGGATCATGAAACATTCCCCCAGTGAAGGGAGAAAGCCTTCATCAGCTCATTAATGGCCTGATGCGTATTGTTTTCGGTACGGGAGGTCAGGTGTGTGTATTTGCAGGTGGTGACGATGCTGGTATGACCGAGAAGATCCTTCACATCCTGTCAGCGAACGCCAGATTCGATCAGGTGAGTCGCATAGCTGTGCCGCAAACAATGGGGAGTGATATTTTTTTTATCCCGCATGACTCGACCACTTTGCGCAGAGTAGCTTGTACCCCCCCTCGATCCAGCGGCGTAGTGGCGGAAACACTGCCTTTAAGCCTCCCTTTGCGGTTGGGGAAAAGTAACACAGGGTTTTGATGAAAAGCCCAGAAACGGCGCAGGATATTCAAGGTCACATCGGGCAAAAGCACAAAGCGATCCTTGTTGCCTTTGGCATCGCGGATATGCACGCGCTGACGCCGGGCATCAATATCACCGACCTCCAGGCGCAAACCCTCTCCGAGACGCAGGCCCAGACTGTAAAGCGTAAAGAAAAACACCCGGTAGCTCAGCTTCCGGGTCGCATTGAACAACTGTGCCGCCTCTTCCCTGGTGACAATATCGGGGCGTTTTTTGGCGCGCGGCGGTTTGATCAATTCAATGTGTTCCCACGGTTTGTGGATCACATGCTGATAGAAGAATTTGAGTCCATACAGATCCAGTTTCACCGTACTCCAGGAGTGAGACTCCAGCAGGTCATGAAAATAATTGATCAATTGTTGTTCAGAGAGGTCATTGATTTCAGACTCAAAATACTCGCCGATGCGCCGGATAGCACGGGAGTAAGCCTCGATGGTTTTGGGTTGTAAACCTTTGAGTTTAAGGTGTTGCAGGTGAGTCTGATAATTTTGCTTGAAACCTGATTCAGATGATGATGTCATGGTGGTGTAACCTCATTATTCGTGGGTGGATAATCCCTCTGTATGGAGGGAGTGAGGTGACACTTTACAATTTTTCGGGCAT
>QIHT01000209.1 GCA_003229115.1 Gammaproteobacteria bacterium
TTGTTTGAGCGATTCGTCGAGGCTCAGGTCACCTTGTTCCATTTGTTCGACCAGGCTTTCGAGTTCCGCCAGCGCGGTTTCGAAGTCGGGGTTTTTTTTGCTGCGTTTTACCACGGTGGTTCTCCGGTGTCCGGTTGGGTACGTTACAAGTGGGGGGAGGGCAGGTCAATGGTGGTTGAATCCGTCGTGTGTGGGATGCCTTTTCGCCGGCAACGGTTTGCCCGCTACGCGGGTACCCTGCGCTTCTCGCGACAGGTGGCGCGATCCCAAACTCGCCATTTTCAATGGCTCAAACAGGGATCGCTTCTCCCACCTGTCGCTGCGATTCCCACCTGTCGCTGCGATGCTCGGCTGCACCGACGCCGGCGAAAAGGCATCCCACACACGACTTGCTTTGTGCGTATCAATAAACAAGCGTGTTTTGGCAGTCTGCGTCATTCCGTATGCTAGAATCCATATTGGTGAGTGGTTAGTCCTGGTTCGGTCAATTCCTACCTATACATAAAAGATTAAACGTAAACAACAGCTCTTCCCGAAAGCGGTCACTCAGATACCCCTTTGCCAATCTTCTCTTGAACAATTTTACCGCCCTTATACACAGCTACCGAGCCAGTGGTCTCTCCAGCCCCGGCACATTGCCAGCTCGGCATCGGCAAAATCCGGGTCGCGAGGTTTTGGGGCTGATTTCTGTTTTTGCGAACTCATTTGCAATTCTCCTCGGCCAATGACGACGGGGCTTCACCTGAATTATCGTACAAGCTTCACTCATCGACCCGTTCTCGATAAATTGCCTGCTGTAGCTATTTATTTGAGGCAATTGCTGCATAAACACTGGATGCAACTACTTCTGCAAGCTTGACTGGAACAGCATTACCAATTTGCCTCATGCACTCGCTCCATACACCTGATATATGGTAATCATCTGGAAAAGTTTGAACTCTTGCTGCTTCTCTAACCGTAAAATACCTAATTGAGCCATCATTGAAACGGATCATGTTCTCACCGCCAGGGACTCCGTGATCTCCAGCCTTTAATGTTTTTGATGGTTCATCAATTGGGCTTCCTGTATGACCAGGGTACGACTTGGCACCATCTCTAAATTGATGACTATTATATTTATTGTTGGTTTTTGGGCATGGTAAATCACCTATTGCTTCTCTTACAGTGACCCAAGGTTTTTCTTCGGGCTGGAACAGCCCATACTTATTATTTAGTTGGCCCGATATTTTACTGCTTGCCGTATTTGTGAGCGGACGATCAGATTTTTGAATGTCTAAACGATCCCAATATTCACCTGTAACCCATTGATCCCATAGCAGTGCATCTTTCGAATGAGTGGTTTTTGGAAAGCTCCATTCAATGGCAAGATCATCTCGAAAACCGACTATAAATACCCGTTCCCTCTTTTGAGGAACCCCGTAATCAGCTGCATTCAAAAGCCTAAATACAACATTATATTTTAGTCCTCTATAGGCTCCTTTAGTTTGAATTTCCTCAAGACGGGAAAGGTGGCCTTCCCATGACTCTGCTTCGTCCTTTACTATATTTGGGTATGTTAGCTGCAATATTATGTACCCGAAATACGAGCTAAAATTCTTACGTAAAAGACCTTTTACATTTTCAAAAATAAAAGAGTCTGGCTTCGATTCACGTACTGCACGCACTGCTTGGGGGAACATATCTCTATGATCATTAAAAGCCTTATGCTTTCCACCAAGTGAAAACGGTTGGCATGGCGGGCCACCAGCAACAACAGATATTACATTTTTGTATTTTTTAAAAGAAATATTCTTTATATCATCATGTTTGATATTCCAATCTTTAATTTGTGCTTGCCCTTCATCATGATTTTTTATCAATGTGTTAACCGCATCACGATTAAACTCAACAAGCATTTCATGCTGAAAACCACTTCTTGCCATTCCTAACGCTAGCCCACCAGCCCCAGAAAAAAGCTCGACTGAATTAAGATGACTTATTGACATGATAAATACCTATTTTTTCTTCTACTTTATTGCCGTCAGGTTGGACACCTTTTAACCGATCAGCCCACTCCCGACCGGGGTGTAAAACGTCCCATTCGGATTTGGCTTGTTCATACCTACCTTTTCCGGGGTCATGGTTTCCAAACCCGTCAATCTGTGAATTCCATAGAGGATTATACTTTCTCGTCATTGCAGCTTCCACGGTGCTGATTAAATCGGATTCCTGGGATTTAAGCACAACAAACTTACATGAAAAGTCCTTTAAATCTAAGTTGCTTGCGGCATTGATACTTCTTGAATGCTCATTCAACCGCCTATACAGAGCGGGATCATTTTCTTTGGCAGTATCTCTGCCTTGCCGCCAACCAGGTAATACAGCTTTGCCCACATAAATTGGTAATTCTGGATTTTCTTCGTAGATTTTTTTGTACAAAGAAAAGTCACCTTGATAATACAGCGCATACACACCTCCACCAGAAAACTTTTCTTCAGGGGGAACTGCGACTGTCGGAGTATTAATCATAAACTCGACTGCTTCGTCAATTAGTGCAATGAGAGATGCAGACTGAAATATATGCTCTTCTAACTTCATTAATTGCTCAATTTGTCCATGTTGCCTAGCCCCTACAGTATAATAGACCGCTTACGTAGTATTGAGCGATAGACTGCGTCGGCCTATTGTGCGAATAGTCGATTCTTAACAGTAATATTTGCATCGTATCCATTCCTGACCAAGGTGTCATCCTGACTCATAATTCCAGCTTGTTGACCGAAACCGAAGGTCTGCTTTTGCTGTCTATTCCGCTGTTCCGGCATGTCGCTCGAATGGCCTGGTTGGGCTGTTTCCAGAAGTATGCACAGGTGATTTCCCCACGATCCCGAGCATGGATTCCGGCCTGCGGAATGACGGGGTTTGCGCTATCTTGTTGATTCAGCCACCACTCTAAACCTGCCGCCAGCGTGACCACCACAATAACCGATTGACACACGCAGACTGCTGCGCTAAATTCTCCAACCAGTTTAGACTCAGTCTAAATATGTTCCGCTAAATGATTTAC
>QIHT01000074.1 GCA_003229115.1 Gammaproteobacteria bacterium
GTTCCCACAATAGCTGTAAACATTGAAGTAATAATGCCGATGCTCAAAGTCACTGCAAAACCTTTCACCGGGCCGGTGCCAAGACTGAACAACACTATGGCAGCAATCAGGGTGGTAACGTTTGCATCAGTAATGGTGCTAAATGCTTTTTCATAACCGGCATGAATACTTGCCTGTACTGAATTACCATTGCGCAACTCTTCTCGTATACGCTCAAAAATAAGCACGTTGGCATCCACCGCCATACCTACGGTTAATACAATGCCGGCGATACCCGGTAAGGTTAACGTTGCCTGCAATAATGACAAAATAGCAATAAGTAAAACCATGTTTACGGTTAAAGCAAGGTTAGCAATTAAACCAAAGACTTTGTAGTAAACAGCCATAAACACGAGTACAAACAGGAAACCGATCATAACCGAGCGAAAACCCTGTTCTATATTGTCGTGACCAAGGCTGGGGCCAATAGTACGTTCTTCAATGATTTCTATAGGTGCCCTGAGTGAGCCTGCACGCAGCAACAATGACAGGTCGCGTGCTTCCTGTGATTCCAGTCCTGTAATCTGAAAACGCGCGCTGAACTGCTCACGAATAGTTGCAATGTTGATAACTTCTTTTGTGGTGGTGCGTATTTTTACCATTTCACCACTTACTTCTTTTGTCTCGACTTTGTTTTCAATGTAAACCACCGCCATAGGTTTACCAACATTTTCTCGTGTGGTATCACCCATTTTTTTCGCACCTTTACCACCGAGGCTCACTGACACGGCTGGAACACCCTGATCAGTATCTATAGTGGAAGCTGCACCGGTAATCTGGTCACCGGTAACAATCACTCTACGGCTGAGTAATACCGGGCTGCCATCACGCTCATGATAAAGCAATGCATTGAGTGGTATGCGGCCTGACTCATCAGCGTCAATCCATTCTGATGCCGTACCTTCAGTCATTCTAAATTCCAGCGTTGCGGTGCCACCCAGAATCCCTTTCGCGCGGGCTGAATCCTGTACACCGGGTAATTGAACAACAATACGTGAATCGCCCTGTTGTTGAATCACAGGCTCAGCTACACCAAGCTCATTAACACGATTGCGTAATGTGATAATGTTTTGTTGTAGTGCAGATTTTTTTTCGTCACGAACAGCCACTTCAGTTAATCTTGCATCAATGCTGTATTCCTTTTCGTTAACTATGAAGTCCAGTTGATTGAACTGCCGCTTAAGAAGTGCTTCTGCATCGTCCAGATTTGCTGTTTTGCGGAAGCTGATGTGAATTCCGTTATCATCACGTCGCACACCACGGTAACGAATTTTCTCATCTCGCATAAAGCTACGCATATCTGATAACAGGCTTTCTTCAAGACGTTTAATAGCTGCCTGCATATCGACTTCCATGAGAAAGTGAATACCACCACGTAAATCCAGACCCAGATACATGGGTGCTGCATTCAGAGAACGTAACCAGTCAGGTGTTGCCGGTGCCAGATTAAGTGCAATCAGGTATCTTTTGTCGAGTGATTCCTTAAGCGTATCTGCAGCTTTCAATTGCACGGTTTCATCATTAAAGCGTGCCAGCACTTTATTTTCGATAAGCTCCACACGTTTAAAGTCAAGACCGTTAGTTTTCAACGTCTGTTCGATGGAAAGACGGTCTTCTTCAATTAATGGTTTCAAGCGATGTGAAATCTGGATGGACGGGTCTTCACCGTACAGGTTAGGCAGAGAGTAAATACTGCCAGCTAGCAAGATGCAGGCAAGCAACAGGTATTTCCAAAGTGGATATTGGTTCAGCATGGTTGATTGGTTCCTTAACCCGGGTACTTCATTAATCGTTTTGTTGTTCTTTTAATGTACCCTTGGGCATAATCGATTGCACAGCATTCTTCTGTACATATATAGATGCACCTTTGCTGATTTCAAGGGTGATAAAATTTTCACCAATATTAGTGACTTTTCCCAGCAAACCGCCTGTAGTCACTATTTCTTCACCTTTTTGCAGGCCAGTAATCATCGCCTTATGTTCTTTATGACGTTTGCTCTGTGGGCGTATCAGGAAAAAATAGAATAAAACGACAAGGCCGATTGGCAATATTAAAGAAGCCAGTAAATCAGGTTGCCCGGCAGCGGCAGGTGCGGCTTCGGCAATTGCGTCGGAAATAAAGAAGCTCATGGTATCCTCTGTAGTATCTTTTGAAAGCGCCGTATTATGCCATAACGCGCGCGCTAGCGCGCGCTTCAGGGGCGAGTATCTAGGGGCTAGTGGCGAGGAAAAGCAGGGGCTTGGGGCGAGGTTCGAGGGGCGGGGTAAAACAAAGATGCTAGACGACGAAATGCACCCTTGTATCAGCAGTAACGACCTTATTCATACTATTTCCCTACCTGTATGTTTTTGGCAGATATCCAGCGTTTTCAGGTTTTCCTCGCCCCTTAGTTCGTAGGTCGAGCATTGCCCGACACAGCTGATGGTGGGCAATGCCCACCCTACTTGGCCAGGAAAAGCAGGGGCAAGGGACGAGTTTCGAGTGGCGAGGAAAAACCTTTATTATTTCGTCATTGCGAGCGTTAGCGCGGCAATCTCGGGAATTACGCGAACTGATAAAGATTCCATCGTTAGATCCGTTATCGGTGCGTCCATGCACCACGACTGCCGCACTTCGCTCGCAATGACGATATAGTTCGTAGGTCGGGCATTGCCCGACGCAGCTAATGGTGGGCAATGCCCACCCTGCTTGATACTGGCAAGAAACCGCTACCTCTGGGTTTTCCTC
>QIHT01000210.1 GCA_003229115.1 Gammaproteobacteria bacterium
TTTTTTACTACGATAATCATCCACCGCGGCATTAATGGCATCTTCAGCCAGCACGGAGCAGTGAATTTTAACCGGAGGTAACGCCAGCTCTTCCGCCAGCTCGGTATTCTTGATCGCCTTGGCTTCGTCCAGGGTTTTGCCTTTCACCCATTCGGTGAGCAGCGAACTGGAGGCTATCGCACTACCACAGCCATAAGTCTTGAACACCGCATCTTCAATGATGCCCTGCTTACTGACTTTGATTTGCAATTTCATCACGTCACCACACGCTGGGGCTCCCACCATGCCCGTTCCGACCTGTTCGTCATTTTTATCGAATGCACCCACGTTGCGCGGGTTTTCGTAGTGGTCTAGTACTTTCTCACTATATGCCATGGTTGTTACCTCTCTAAATTCTTTATGTTCTGTCGTTTACTGGTGTATTAGACCAGTGAAAAACGAAAAGTGAAAAGTGAAAAATGTGGGGTTTTCGCGCTTTTTGTTGTTCATTTTTCACTTTTCGTTTTTCACTTTTCACTGTCTTCTAATGTGCTGCCCATTCAATCGCACTGATATCTATCCCGTCCTTATACATATCCCATAACGGTGACAGTTCTCTGAGCTTCTCTACCGCATGGCGCACGTGTTTGATGGTGGTTTCGATATCGGCACGGGTGGTGTAGCGCCCCAGGGTGAAGCGAATCGAGCTGTGCGCCAGTTCGTCGTTTCTTCCCAGTGCGCGCAGTACGTAGCTGGGTTCGAGGCTGGCCGAGGTGCAGGCGGAGCCGCTGGAGATGGCGAGGTCTTTTAAGGCCATCAGTAAGGATTCGCCTTCGACGTAGTTGAAGCTGAGAAGCTGATGTTGAGGTTGCCGGCGATGCGGTGGTCGAGGTCGCCGTTGACGTAGACTTCTTCCAGGTCTTTGAGGCCATCGTAGAGGCTGTTGCGCAGGTTGAGCAGGCGTTCGTTTTCGGTGGCCATTTCATTTTTGGCGATGTTGAAGGCTGCGCCCATGCCCACGATCTGGTGGGTGGCGAGGGTGCCCGAGCGCATGCCGCGTTCGTGGCCGCCGCCGTGCATCTGGGCTTCGAGGCGGATGCGGGGTTTTTTTTGTACGTAGAGTGCGCCGATGCCTTTGGGGCCGTAGAGTTTGTGGGCGGAGAAGCTCATCAGGTCGACCGGCAGTTCGCTGAGGTTGATGGGGACTTTGCCGGCGCTTTGGGCGCCGTCAACGTGAAAGAGGATTTTGCGTTCGCGGCAGATTTTTCCGATGGCTTCGATGTCCTGGATGACGCCGATTTCGTTGTTGACGTGCATGATGGACACTAGCGTGGTGTCGTCTCGCAGGGCAGCTTTGAGGTCTGCGAGGTCGATCAGGCCATTGTCTTTGGGGTCGAGGTAGGTGACTTCGTAACCTTCGCGTTCGAGTTGGCGGCAACTGTCGAGTACGGCTTTGTGTTCGGTTTTGCAGGTGACGAGGTGTTGGCCTTTCTTCTGGTTGAAGTGGGCGACGCCTTTGATGGCGAGGTTGTCGGATTCGGTGGCGCCGGAGGTGAAGATGATTTCTTTGGCCTCGCAGCCGACCAGTTCGGCGACGTTTTTGCGTGCCTGTTCGACTGCGGCTTCGGCGTCCCAGCCGTAGGCGTGGCTGCGCGACGCGGGGTTGCCGTAGGTGCTGTTATCATTTCGGCAACTACGCGTTCGTCGATGGGGGTGGTGGCGCTGTAGTCCAGGTAGATGGGGTGGGTTTCTGCCATTACACCAGTCCCCGACTGATAGCATCCGCCTGTTTACGCGCCAGCTCGAATCGACCAATGATTTTATCGCGTTGCATGGATAATTCTGGAATACCGGGACGATCGACGAACTGCGCCAATGTAATATTGTCGAGAAATTGGTAGAGGCGCTGACTCAGATCCGTCCACAACTCATGCGTCAGGCAACGTTCACCTTCCTGACAATCACCCTCACCATGACAACGCGTAACATCAACATTTTCATCAACCGCCGTGATAATTTCGGCAATGCTGATTTCACCGGCCGGTCTGGCCAAACGATAACCACCACCCGGTCCGCGCACACCTTTCACCAGACCCGATTTACGCAAACTGGAAAATAGCTGTTCAAGATAGGATAGAGAAATCCCCTGGCACTGAGAAATATCTCCGAGCGTGACGGGACCTGCTTTGTCATGTATCGCAAGATCAAGCATCGCCGTTACGCTGTAGCGGCCTTTGGTAGATAACCTCATATGAACACCTCTGTAATTCCTGACTAATTTACTGGGTTATTCTACAAATACCTAGTAAATTAGTCAAGTATTGGTGTGGAAGCCTGTGGTGTGGTGCTTTTCGAGGGTGTGGCTGTAAACGCAGAGGTCGCAGAGGCGCAGGGAGCGCAGGAAAACCTTTAAAGACAGTGAAAAGTGAAAAACGAAAAGTGAAAAATGAACAACAAAAAGCGCAAAAACCCCACATTTTTCACTTTTCACTTTTCGTTTTTCACTGAAGCGGAACTAGAACAAACACGAACATAAAAAAATGTGTAAAGCTTTTGACAGGCTGAGCGCGCCATTTTCTCTGCGGTCTCCGCGCCTCTGCGGCCTCTGCGTTTACAGCGAGATAAAAACCCTATTAATACATAGAAGCCCTGGCGAGCTCTCTGGTGTAGTCCTCGGCAGGTCGATCTAGCACATCATCCACTAATCCCTGCTCGACGATTTTGCCATTACGCATAACGATAACCCGGTGTGACATGGCCCGGATAACCCGAAGATCGTGACTGATAAAAATATAACTCAACTGATGTTTTTGCTGGATATCGGCCAACAGTGCCAATACCTGCTTTTGCACGGATACATCCAGTGCACTGGTCGGTTCATCAAGCAGTATAACTTCGGGTTCCAGTATGACCGTTCGTGCAATAGCGATACGCTGTCTTTGGCCGCCGGAGAATTCGTGAGGATAACGCCACAAAGTATCTTCATCCAGTCCAACCTCATCCAGCATTTGGAGAATACGGTGGGTTCTTTGTTCTTTATCCAGTTGCGGAAAGTGCAACAGTAAACCTTCACCAACAATTTGCTCAACCGTCATGCGTGGCGAAAGCGAAGAAAAGGGATCCTGAAACACGACCTGGAAATGACGCCTTAAGGGGCGCATGGCTTTTTCCCGGTACTGGGAAATTTTTTCATTCTTGAAATAGATATTGCCTGTTGAATCAACCAGGCGCAGCAGAGACATGCCCAGTGTAGTTTTACCTGAACCTGACTCACCAACAATGCCCAACGTTTCACCGGCATGTAACTCCAGACTAATGTCGTCTACGGCTTTAACTGAATCAACCTGACGTTTAAAGAAACCTTTCAAAACAGGAAAGTGACATTTTATATTTTCAGCACGGATGATGGCTTCTGTTGAAGGCTCGATAGTAGTAATGCGTTGATCAGGTTCACTGTCGAGCAGGTATTGTGTGTACTCATGTTCAGGGTTAGTAAATATTACTTTTGTATCACCCTGCTCTACAATTTCACCGTCTTTCATCACACACACGCGACTTGCATAACGACGAACAAGATTAAGATCATGCGTAATAAATAACATCGACATACCCAGTTCTTTTTGAAGATCACCTAACAACTCAAGTATTTGTTGCTGAATGGTTACGTCAAGTGCAGTGGTGGGTTCATCTGCAATTAACAGGGCTGGTTTGCAGGCAAGTGCCATTGCAATCATCACACGTTGTCGCTGGCCACCTGAAAGCGCATGCGGGAAACTGTCGATCTGTCTATGCGCATCGCGAATGCCTACACGTTCAAGTAACTCAATCGCCCGCTGTCGTGCTTCAGTTTTACTCATGCCTATATGCAACAACAGTGACTCCTGAATTTGCACACCGACAGGAAACACGGGATTTAGCGAAGTCATGGGCTCCTGAAAAATCATCGAAATATCACTGCCTCGAATGCTTTGCATCTGCTTTTCACTGAAGCGCATCAGATCCTGGTTTTTATAAATAATTTTTCCACTCGGGTAGACCACCTGCTTTTCATCATGCAGTTTTAGCAATGAAAGTGCGCTCACGGATTTACCCGAACCAGACTCGCCAACAATAGCTACCGTTTCTCCCCTGTTAATATCAAAACTGATATTACGCACTGCCTCTACATCACCACCCTGCAAACAAAAGGTAACGCTCAGGTTATCAACTTGTAATAGTTTTTCGCTCATCATTTATGAAACCGAGTATTTTTATCCAGAGCAAGGCACAGCGTGTTTGAGCAGCGCAGAGCGCAGAGCACGCTGTAACGCAGCTATGGATGAAAAGGACGAAGTGTTTCATTTGCGTGTATCCATGGCTTCACGCAAAGCCTCACCAATGAAGATTAAAAGCATCAAGGTTCCAACTAACACAGCAAAAGTACCCAGAGACAACCACCAGGCTTCAATATTTTCTTTTCCCTGCGATAGCAGCTCACCCAGACTGGGCGTTGTTGGTGGCACACCCAATCCTAGAAAATCCAGACTGGTTAAAGCCAGTATTGAACCACTAATTCGGAAAGGCAAAAACGTCACTACAGGTATCATGCTGTTAGGTAATAAATGCCGCCGCATGATTGCCATATTACTTAGTCCCATAGCGCGCGCTGAACGCACATAATCCATATTTCTGCCACGCAGGAATTCTGCGCGAACATAATCAGATAAACCCATCCAGCCAAACATCGACAAAAGGATAATCAGCAACCAGACACTGGGCTGAAAAATAGACGCAAAAATAATCAACAAATATAACTCTGGCATGGAAGACCAGACTTCAATGATTCTTTGCATAAACAGATCTATTTTTCCGGAAAAGTAGCCCTGCACTGCACCCATAGTAATTCCGAGCACAACACCCAGCGCGGTTAAAGCAAATGCGAATAATACCGACAGACGAAAACCATAAACCAGACGAGAAAAAACGTCACGCCCCCGATCATCAGTGCCTAGTAGATTTTGAGACGATGGTGCAGCAGGATTGGGTTCATCAGTGGCAAAATTTATCGAGTTGTAACTGAAAGGAATAACCGCATCAATCACCCAGTTATCTCCCCAGGTTATAAGTTCACGAACATACTCATCCGAATAATCGGTTTCGGTTTCAAAATCCCCACCAAATGTTGTTTCTGGATACGCCACCAGGAACGGCACATAATATTCGCCCTGATATCTAACCAGTAACGGTTTGTCATTAAATAACACTTCAGCAAATAAACTGGCAATAAATAAAAAACCAAATATCCACAAACTGACATAACCACGACGGTTAGCTTTAAATCTTAACCACGAACGTTGCCCGGGTGATAAATAGCGGTCGTTACTCATTACTTATCTACCGAATCAAAATGAATGCGTGGGTCAATCAGCACATAACTGATATC
>QIHT01000237.1 GCA_003229115.1 Gammaproteobacteria bacterium
CCTAACTATCTAAACTTTTTCTAAATTTTGTATCGTGAACCGCTTTAGCGGATGATTTTTTTACGGCCGGCAAAACCTATCAGACCCATTCCCAGAAGTGCCAGTATGCCTGGCTCCGGCACAGAAGCTACAGCCGCAGAACCTGCTGACCAACTGAATGTACCGCTATTGGTAGTGTCACCGGTAAATGACCATGTACCTGCTGTGTCATCAAAACCTGCAGCACTGATGATGCCTGTACCATCAAGCACCAGAAATGTGTCTGGATCGTTTGTGAAACCTTTTGTGATAGACGTCAACTCAAAACTGAAGCCATCAATCGCCCAGAAACTAGTGATCGAACTAACCGACGTAATGCCACCAAAACCGTCATTGATACCCATACCTGGATCAAACTGAAAATCGGTGATGCTTCCAATACTGCTGACACCCGCAAAGTCGCCGGTTGCGCTGTTCACGATGAATAAATTTGGATCAAAATCAATACCGGTAGCCGCAGCTGTGCCAGTAGTATTCCAACGGCTATCAACGGCAAGAAAATTACCACCCATACCTAGTTCACCAGTGATGGGGACTGCCCCTGCGCCCATGGCTACACTGAGCAGTAATACACCGCAAAGTGCCTGAATTTTTTGAATCGCTCTCATTTTTTTTCTTCCCTTTAGTTTTATGCTTCTTGTTTTATGCTTCGAACTTGAGCCGTGTTAGCATATAATCCTGTACGAACTCATTACCTGACGATATCGATGCAACAACCAGGCCAAAGTTATTTTTTTTAACAAATTCAATCAGTTAGTATTTTAGTGCAGCACAATAATCTGATAATAAAGCCTATTTGTTAAAATATCCGACATATTTTTCAGCACACAACGTGACGCAGACCCCCTCATATAATATAACTTATTGATTATTAATAACTTATTGCTTTTATTGGCCTGTTTTTCGCTTAAACCTTGCTGTAAACATTTGTAACAGCTGAAACCAGTATCATGCTTACGTAAAAAAGGCCGGATAAACCGGCCCTTTCAGGTTTTGTATCGAGAAAAGCTATTACTTGCTTTTAGCCGCCTCGCGTTCCTTGGCTTCCTTGATGACTTCATCCGCAATATTCTTCGGACACGGCATGTAGTGCAGGAACTCCATTGTGAACTGGCCGCGGCCCGAGGTCATGGTGCGCAACGCACCAATATAACCGAACATTTCGCTGAGCGGACATTCGGCTTTAATTCGCACGCCTGTAGCACCCGGCTCCTGTGACTTGATCATGCCACGACGACGGTTGAGGTCACCGATAACATCGCCAACATGATCATCAGGTGTATACACATCCACTTTCATGATCGGTTCCATCAATTGTGGGCCGGCCTTGGGCATGGTCTGGCGATAAGCCGCCATCGCAGCTATTTCAAACGCAACTGCCGAAGAGTCAACCGCATGGAAACCGCCGTCAAACAAGGTCACTTTGAAATCCAGACAGGGATAACCAGCGAGCACGCCTTTATCCATCATCTTTTTGAAGCCTTTTTCTATCGCGGGCCAGAATTCACGCGGCACGTTACCACCGGTCACGCTTGATTCGAATTCGAAACCACTGCCCGGTTCGCCCGGCTCAACGATGTAATCAATTTTACCAAACTGCCCTGAACCACCCGATTGTTTCTTATGGGTATAACTGTCTTCAATACGTTGCGTGATGGTTTCACGGTATGCCACCTGTGGCTTACCCACCGTTGCATCAATACCGTGAGTACGTTTGAGAATATCCACCTTGATATCAAGGTGTAACTCACCCATGCCTTTAAGGATGGTTTCGCCACTGTCTTCGTCGGTTTCAACACGGAAAGACGGGTCTTCTTTAATCATTTTACCCAGTGCAATACCGAGTTTTTCCGAGGCACCTTTATCATTCGGTGAAATCGCAATCGAAATAACCGGATCAGGGAATACCATGGGCTCCAGAGTTGCCGGATTTTTAGGATCACAAAGTGTATGTCCGGTTTGAACATTTTTCATACCGACCACGGCAATAATGTCGCCAGCTTCCGCACCTTCAAGCTCAATGCGCTCGTCGGCGTGCATTTCTACCAGGCGACCAATACGCTCGGTTTTTCCAGTGAAGGTATTTAACACCGTCATGCCTTTATCGATCCTGCCCGAGTAAATACGGACAAAGGTTAACGCACCGAAGCGGTCATCCATAATTTTAAAGGCCAGTGCACGCAGTGGTTTTTCTGCATCAACAATCACATGCTCACCGGTTTCGTTACCTTCCATATCCACTTCCGGTTGCGGTTTAACTTCGGTTGGATCAGGCAGGTAATCAACCGCTGCATCAAGCACCATTTGTACACCCTTGTCCTTGAATGCCGAGCCACAATAGGTCGGGAAGAAATCCAGTTTAATCGTGCCTTTACGAACGCAGGACTTGATTTCATCAACGCTGGGCTCTTCACCGTCAAGATATTTTTCCATCAGGTCGTCATCTTGCTCGAGCGCGGTTTCAATCAGTTTTTCGCGCCACTCTTCTATCGCATCGGCCATATCTGCCGGTGGCTCTTCAATAACGTAATCAGTGGTATCACCCGTTTCGTTTTTCCACAACCAGGCTTTGCGTGTCAGCAGGTCAACACAACCGATGAAATTTTCTTCAATACCAATGGGTAGAACCATGACCAGCGGATTAGCACCCAGTACTTTTTC
>QIHT01000160.1 GCA_003229115.1 Gammaproteobacteria bacterium
AAATTATGACAAACGAACAACGCGCAAGCAGAGACGAAAAGCCATCGAATAATAAATTAATTCACCTTGATAGCGAAATTACACAGACAAATCGTGCTAACGATATCAACAATAAAATTAATCACCTGGAAGGCAGTCTCAGTCATTTGCAGGGCGAACTTGAGGCTGTTAACAAAAGTGTAGAAGAAGGCCTGGACCGCTTAAGTGACAATGATCTGGATATAACCGCCAAGGTTTCAGAAACCTACAAACGCCTGGGTGAAATCGATGGCACTTATAAATCACTGTCAAAAATATCGGATGATATTGATAGTGAAGTTAAAAAGCTGACGGCGGAAATTGAAATCGTTGTAGAACAGTCTGCCGCAGAGCTTGACCGGGTTGAGTCATCGTCATCTGCACAGATCGAGCAGACAAAACAGCAACATGAACAGTTGGTGGTTCGTGTTAACGATCTTGTAGACCAATCAAGAGAAACCAACAAGGAACTAACGGACAGTATAAAGAAAAACACCGATGCGTTACTGGCGCTGGAAAAACAACTGGTTGCGGAAATAGATGCTTTAGCGAATACCACTGAAGAGCGTGATAATGAAATTGCAGACGAAGTTGAGGCTGCAAAAAAAGCTATAGAAAAAAACAAGGCCAGAATCATCCAGATGCAGGCGGTCGATGAAGCACTCGCAAAGCGGGCAACCTCACTGGAAATCGCTGCAGCAGAACTAACCAATAAAAGTCGAAAGATTGAATCATCGGTAGACCTGCTGGATGTGCGTACCAGTGATATTTCTGCCGCTGTTATCAAGTTACAGGAAAAAAGTGATCAGCAAGCAACCCTGATATCGGGTATACAAAAAACAGCCGAAGAAATGGCGCGTTCGTTACTGGCTTTGACCAACACAGAAAAATTTCACTTTAGATCAATATCAGGGGCATTACTGCTGGTGCTTTTATTAGTGACAACCTTGTATTTTTATCAGAACACTATCAATGAAGAGTACAGCGCACTAACTGTGACAAGAGATCAGTTAGTTGACCAGAAGGTAGCGAGCCTGCAACAGCAAGACACCATCACCAATGATAAATTGATTGCGATGAATGAAAAACTGGAAGAAGACATTAAAAAAACAAATAGCAAGTTACTTGATTTAAACGATCAGGCAAACAGTCTTGATGGTCGTCTTAACCAGGTGTCCCCCTTTAGCCAATTTGGTAGCGATAATATAATTCATGGCCCACAGTGGCTGGCTGCGCAGCCATCGAATAGTTTTGCTATTCAGTTGTCAATGGTGAGTGATAAAAAAACGTTATATGAAATAGCGCAACGTTATAGTTATTACCTCAAGCAGCAACAAATGGCGTATTACCCCGTTAACACGGCACAGGGCGAAAAGTATGTGCTGACCTATGGAAGCTTTTCGGACCATGCCGAGGTATCAGCAATACTGTACCGCATGCCGCATTACATAAATCGCCAGCGACCTAACGCTGTGCGGATGGCCGATGTACAGAGGTTCATTTCACTATAAAAAGTCTGAAATAAGACGCGAAGTTAAATCGTGAGCCTGTCGACGGTGGTGTCGCGCTGGTTTTCGATTCAGGCAGCGGTTGCGTCGGCTAACGCTGCTGAGTAAGTCAATAAGCCTGTCGCAGGCGATGAATTGTTGAGCCTGCCCTCATAACACCGTTATATGATGAAAGGTATTAATAATGCTCTCCAAACTGGTAGAATCGCGCCAGCCTTAATTAAAAGACATTAATCTATGAATATTCTTGGGATCTCCGCTTACTATCATGATAGTGCCGCAGCGCTGGTGCGTGATGGTGACATTATTGCAGCGGCACAGGAAGAGCGTTTTTCTCGCAAAAAGCATGACGCACGCTTCCCGATCAATGCGGTTGAGTATTGCTTGCAGGAAGCCGGCATCAGTATGTCAGAAGTTGATCAGGTGGTGTTCTATGACAAGCCGCTGGTTAAATTTGAACGTTTACTGGAAACCTATATTTCCTACGCGCCTAGAGGGCTTGCCTCATTTCTGGCAGCCATGCCGGTTTGGCTAAAAGAGAAGCTCTACCTCAAAGACCTGTTGAAGAAAGAGTTGGCAGCCATCGCCGGCTGTAAAAAGAAAGAGATTACAAATCTGCTGTTTGCAGAGCATCACCAGTCGCACGCAGCGTCTGCCTATTTCCCCAGCCCCTTCGAACGCGCTGCAGTGCTGTGCATGGATGGCGTTGGCGAATGGGCAACCACCTCGGTCTGGCTGGGTGAAGGCAACAAACTGATTCCGAAATGGGAGATAGATTTCCCGCATTCGCTGGGCTTGCTGTACTCGGCCTTTACTTACTATACGGGGTTCAAGGTGAACTCCGGTGAATACAAACTCATGGGTCTGGCACCCTATGGCGAGCCACGTTTTGTTGATTTGATTAAAGAGCATCTGATTGATATTAAAGACGACGGCACTTACCGGCTGGATATGAAGTATTTCAATTATGCGACCGGCCTGACCATGACCAACAAGGCTTTTGACAAGCTGTTCGGTGGTCCACCGCGTAAAGCAGAAACCGAGATTTCTCAGCGTGAGATGGATCTTGCCGCGTCCATCCAGGTGGTTACCGAGGAAATCGTCCTGAAACTGGGCGCAACGGTTTGCAAAGAGTTGAATGTTGATAGTGTTTGCCTGTCGGGTGGTGT
>QIHT01000086.1 GCA_003229115.1 Gammaproteobacteria bacterium
TCAGTGTCGTTTTCGGGCTCGGCTATCGCGTTTGCCAAGTTGCAGGGTCTGATGAAAAAGACCCTGCGCCTGCCGGGGCATCAAATGATTAACATCGCGCTGCTTGCCGGTGTGTGTGTCTCGGGTTATCTGGTGGCGACGGGCAGCCCGGTTAATTTTGATTATGTGGTTGTGTTTTTTGTGCTGTCGCTCATTCTGGGTGTGATGGTGACCTTGCCGATTGGCGGTGCCGATATGCCGGTGGTGATTTCCCTGTTCAACGCGTTAACCGGTCTTGCGGTGGCGTTTGAAGGTTTCGTGCTGGATAACGCCGCCATGATTATCGCCGGCACCGTCGTGGGTTCTGCCGGTACGCTGTTAACCCAGTTGATGGCGAAGGCCATGAATCGCCCGATCTCGAACGTGTTGTTCAGCAGTTTTGGTAGCGATGGTGGTAGTGCTGTCGAAGAAGATATTGACGGTAGCATGAAAGAAATTCAGGCGAGCGATGCCGCCATCATGATGGCCTATGCTTCCAAGGTGATTGTTGTACCGGGTTACGGCATGGCGGTGGCGCAGGCACAGCACAAGTTGAAAGAGCTGGGCAATTTGCTCGAAGCCCGTGGTGTTGCGGTGAAATATGCGATTCATCCCGTGGCCGGTCGTATGCCCGGACACATGAATGTGCTGCTGGCCGAAGCCGGTGTCGAGTACGACAATATTTATGATCTGGATGAAATCAATCCCGAATTCCCGACCGCAGAAGTGGCGCTGGTGATTGGTGCGAACGACGTGGTCAACCCGGTGGCGCGCACCAATCCGGACAGCCCGATTTACGGTATGCCGATTCTGGATGCCGACAGGGCGCAGAATGCCATTGTTATTAAACGTGGTCAGGGTTCAGGTTTCTCGGGTATCGAGAACCACCTGTTTTATGCCGAAAATACCCGGATGGCCAGAAAGCGGTGAGTGAACTCATCGCAGGTATCAAACAACTGTAGGTCGGGCATTGCCCGACGTGGGTGATGGTGGGCAACGCTGCCGGAAATCGCCGGCAACGACAAAACCTTATGCCGGCCTACTGCTAATATCTAGCGGCGAGGAAAACGTCGGATGCTCGCATGGTTCTGGACAGAATACGGTGTCTTCAGGTTTTCCTCGCCACTAGTTGGTAGGTCGGGCATTGCCCGACATGGGTGATGGTGGACAATGCCCACCCTACGGAATCACGAGTTAACTAGTACTCAGCAACAGTGTGGTATCAATCCACTCTTTTATACCGGCATAGTAACTGTCAGCAGTGCCGGTGGTTATTATAAATATGTTCAATATGACCAAAGCCGTTGCAATCAACAGCATGGTGAACAGGGTTTGTCTTTGTGAAACGTTCATCAGTAATCTCTCTGGTTTCTTCTCATTTTCTGTCCGCAATATCGTTTTGCGGGCGCGCAGTATATTACAGATGTGGTGCAATAGTGGTGCATTTTTTACAACACGTCCCATCTAGGGTATAAATACCTATGGTTTTTCAGGTTTGATTCGAGTCCGGAAAACAATAATAAAAACATTCAGGAGGCAAGTATGCGTACCATCATGATCCTCAATGCCAAAGGCGGTTGCGGTAAAAGTACGATTTCCACCAGTCTGGCCAGCTACTATGCCTTTGAGATGGAACAAAAGGTGATACTGGCTGATTATGACCCGCAGGGCTCCAGCATGGCCTGGTTAGAGGCGCGTGGTGAAGAGTGGCCCGAGATTGAGGGTATCGCCGCATGGAAAGACCCGGTGAGGCCTTCTCGTGATACTGACGTGGTGATTATTGATGCGCCCGCCCGGGTTCATGGTAAAGAGTTAACCGCGCTGGTACGCAAAGCAGATACCATTATTTTCCCGGTACTGCCGTCGCCTATAGATATGCGCGCTGCTACGGATTACATGAGAGAGCTCAAAGCGGTAGGCCAGGTCGAGCGTAAGGAAGTTAAAATAGGTGTCGTCGCTAACCGGGTTCGCGAGAACACGGTGATATTTTCCGAGCTTTTTGAATTTTTAAACAAACTCAAAGTGCCTTACATTACTACCTTGCGTGATACCCAAAACTATATTCGCGCAGAAGAGCGTGGTATTGGTATCTATGAAATGGCACCCTCGGCAACCTGGCAGGATATTGAAGGTTGGGAGCCGTTAGTTAAGTGGCTTAAAAGTAAACGCAGTATGCCGTAGTTCTAACGGTAAGGTAAAAACAAAAAGCTTTTTACCACAGAGGCACAGAGCACACAGAGAAAAGCAGAAATGATATTAACGTTTTTAATTTTTGAAAGATTACAGGGACGAAAGTATTTGTAGGTTGGGTTAGGCGTTTTTTGCCGTAACCCAACATTTTTAAACACAGAATCACGTTGGGTTACGGCAAAAAACGCCTAACCCAACCTACGCACTGTTTACCATAGTGTCGTAAATTCGATTGTCAAAATGCCATCGCGCGTTGATTCACCATTGAGTTTGTAGTTTCCGCCTTTAAGCCGTTCTCGTCCCGCTTCGATTGCAATGTTTTTGCTCGATGCAATTTCTCCGATTTTGTTGATCATGCGTTGGCGGGTTTTGAAATGGTCGTTACCGATTTTTGCAGAAAGGCTGCCATCACCTGAATGGTCATCATAGGTGTACGAAATAATTTCCAGTTCTTTACGTGAGATTTTGTTTTCGTTGCCTGCGATGAATATTTCGGCTTCCACAGTTCCAGTATTGTCAAAGAGATAATTGAACGGGTCATTCATCGCAAAGTACAACATGCCGTAATCCTGAGCGCGGAATGTTTTGTTGATGCCAATGCCAAAGGGTCGGCCATCGTGTCCCAGTTTGGCCATTAAGGCACTACCCGGGATTCCGGCGACTTCGGGTGACCAGAGTGTATTGCCTTCAGGCCCACTCCATAGTATGAGCAATGGCGCAGGACTCCATGAGCCACTGGCAGTAATATTAACTTTGTCACCGTTTTCCAGAAAGATCCTCGTGTTTTGCCATGCTTTGTTAGCTTGTGTGGTGAAAATTATTGGTTTAATTGTATCGATGTTTAAAGTGTCATGTTCAAGCACTTTAATATTCGCTGTGCTTTTTTCGTAGGTACGTGAGGGTGGTATAGCGCATGCGGTGAGTATCATTGATGAAACAATAATAGCGATGAGTAATTTCAACATGTTTATGCTTCCTCTGGTTTTTGACGTGAGCCCGGCAATGATTCAGGATTGTACTGTGACAGACTCACCACTTCCAAGGTTTTTTAATTGCCAGTTGCCGATACGGTATCGAATCAGGCGTAAAGTCGGGTAATCCACTGTAGCTGTCATGCGTTTTACCTGACGATTTCGACCTTCGGTGAGTGTAAGCTCTACCCATGATGTGGGAATGTTTTTGCGTTCTCTGATGGGTGGGTCTCGCGGCCAGAGGTTTTCTGGCGGGTTAATTATTTTTGCTTTCGCGGGTTGGGTCAGGCCGTCTTTAAGTTTTATACCAGCACGTA
>QIHT01000154.1 GCA_003229115.1 Gammaproteobacteria bacterium
CAAAAAAAAGAGCCCTCATCAAAGGGCTCTTTTTTAGCGTGATCTCAATGTATTAATTAGAAATTTCTAAAAACAGCTGCGCAATTATCACTTGGTGTCAGCACTGCGTATTCATTATTACCAGCAATATTTGCAATACACAATCCCTCTTCAGCGGCAGTCCAACCTACACCACCAGTACCTAACTGCATGAGACCAGAATCGGGGGAGCCATCATCAACTTTTCTATCCAGTTCTGCAAGAACCCCGACTGGGATGCCCCTGCCCGTAATCAACTCATGCGCATTATTTGCACCTGTTTGCACCATATTGCCATAGTTAAGATTCATACCTGAGCCAAACCCATTATCCGGGCAGGTAAATGGCGAGCAACCATACTCAGTTGCTGCTACTGGGACACCATCATATCCACCAGTAATATAGCCACCAGCTTCCAGATGCGTCCACACACGTCCGCTCTCTGTGGCAATATTTCCTACGATGCCATTTCCATCACCACCGGGCACACCTACACCTGCGGAATCTGCTAAAGTTGCGACTGATCTGGCATCCAGGTAATCGCCCGGAAACGCACGATAACGATCCTGGAAGCTAAACCATGCAGCTGTAATGCCATCTACGGTATTGTTAAGTGCACGCACACGTGCAGTATTGATTAGTTCCTGACCTTTGAGCACACCACCCAGTAGCAGGCCGATGATAACCAGCACAATTGCGATCTCAATTAAGGTAAAACCTTTTTGTCTTTTCTGTTGCATATTCATAACGCCACACTCTTCTGCTTTAGCAAAGTTGTTTTTTATAGTTGTTATTCACATTGCAAGTACTATACCAACTTTATATAGCCCAAAAACACCGAAAATCCACCGAAAATCAGCCGTTTATCGGGGTTTTCTTGTCGATTTATCAACATCTTGTCGTGTATTTGACAGTTTTTGCTCTAACTCGAGGATTTTTTCAGTAAGGAAGTTCAATTCGAACCTGTCTGTGATTTCACCACTGTCGATAAGGGCACCGACCAGTATCTTCGCCGCCTCCACCTCACCCATGTCTTCCAGCACAATGAAGTGCATATCCCGCGCCCAATAGGGCACATGCTCACCGGTTGCTTTTTCTGTCAGGGCTTTGGAGTATCTCAGTGCCAACGGTAAATCTTTCAGGCCGTATTTGGCAGTGATGACGGCGTGTGCCAGCCAGCGCCAGTGTTTGTTAGGGTCTTCGTTAAATTTGCGAAAAATATAGTCCATCATGATGCGCTTACGTACAGGGTCCGTCACACTGCCGTAAACCCGCGCCGCCACCAGCATCGGATAATGCCCCCTCGCATCCAGGTTCATAATGGTATCCAGCCATTCGGTTAAGCGATGATAATCAAGCTCATGAAAGGAAATACTCTTTCCCGGTTGATTATCGAACGCCTGCAGCCACAGGTTCAGCCACTTTGACATCGCGATTGGCTCACCCATAGAAATCATCACATAGGCTCGCGTTGACATCGGGTGTGGCAGGTCATCGGCTTTGGCAGCAACAACCGCCTGCTGGCTATGCCATATTAGTTGTGTGGCCAAAACAACTATTAACAAAACAATAACGATATTTGGCACATCCCGAACCGGCCGATCCTTTTCGAGAAAGCTTTTGAACATTAGGGCACCTCTATTAATTAGGATTTTTGTTCGAGTTCAAGGCGGATGGATTTTGAGAACCGCAGTGTATATGATCGCAGAAATTCATCCAACGCAGAAATCGGGCGAAAAGACAATTAATAGAGGTGCCCATTAGAAATTTTTCCTGTAAAAATCGAACAGAGCAATCATCGATAAAAACATAAGATATATAGCTGTTTGCGTGGCAACGGGTATCAGCAGCGACCATTCGCCGGTGTTATACACCAGCCATTCTGTTTGAGTAAAACGATGCAGATCCGGTAATAACCAGGTCAGTATCTCAACAAATGCATCCATAAACTTCTGCCCGACGGTGGTATGCGGGATAATCGGATACTTGGACATCAGGTAAATGGAAGTCGCTGATCTTGATGCTGCGTAAATAATGAAGACCCCGGTTAATGCCGAAGGAATCTGCTTAAAGGTAAACAACATCACCATTCCCATTGCAACAACAAGCACCAGTTCCAGAAATAATGAGACACCCCATATCACGACCTGTCCAATGGGTGCGTAAATTAATAACATCGAAGCGAACAGGAATCCAACCACGAATGCCACCTGGATAAAACCGGTAAGTTTGCCGAGATAGTAGGAAGCTCGATGAATCGGCATGGCGAGTATCATTTCCAGCGTCTTATCCTGCAATTCACGAACCGTGCTGGAGACCACGAACATAGCAATAATCACCACCGCACTCAACCTTAAAAAGGCAGCCAGAACGGCCACCTGTGTGGCACGATGCTCGGTGATGGCGAGGTCACCTATAAATTCAACCAATGCAAAACTAATCGCAATAACCAGCAGTGATAGCCACAACAAACGATTACGCATTGACTCTATTATGGTAAATTTCGATATGGTCAGTATTTGGTCAAACATTTTCAATCTCAGAGGGCTCAATTCCACAGTGTCAGGATTACTCCCTTGATTGTAGGCAACTACTGATGTCTTTGCTATTCGTCAGGCGACTTCCTGAATTTGAATATCAACTGCTGGGGCTCATGCTGTTCTGCCTGCTGGCAGCCAGTGCGCTGGGTTCTGATAGCGATTTCTCTCGCAGCCTGTTAATTACCCACTTCGGGCTCTTCCTGTTATGGCAGCCTATTCTCAAACAGGAACAGTCGTTTAGCATCATTAATATCGCCTTCCTGGTCGCATTTATTCTTATATTTATCGTCTGGTTCAATTTATGGATCAGCGCCTTCTGGATGTTATTGTTACTGAGCCTGTTAACGGGACGTATTTTTGCCCGCGGCCTGGGCAGAGCTGCTTATGGCCTGGCTGTTGTCATCCTGTTCCTTGAGTTGATTTTAATTATTACACCCACACTTTTTAATCTAACCGGCGTTTCCGGCCCCTTGCGCGCGGGTGTCATTATTTTATTACTGGCACTATCCGTACTGCTGGTACTTACGCCCCCCAGAAAACTCGAATCAGCACATATTGATTTTATTCGTGGTTTTCTCCTTGTTGTGCTCACACTTTTCCTGTGCATGGGCAGCGTGCTCGTAACCTACTCAACAGGTACGCCCTATCTTCAATCCCTCGCCAGCACCGTGATGATAGCAGCACTGTTTTTATTTGCGATGGCGGTACTCTGGGTGCCACGTGCAGGTTTTTCAGGTTTAGCGCAATTATGGGAAAAGTATTTGCTAAACATTGGTGGCCCTTTCGAACAATGGATTTCAAGACTGGCAGCCATTGAAGCCAACACCTCGATTCAACCTGAACAGTTTTTAAATACCAGCATTGAGCATCTGATGAATAGACACTGGATTTGCGGCGTTCACTGGAAATCAAAAAGAGAAGAAAGTCTAGCTGGAATACAGTGCAACAATCATGTCTCTTTTAATGATGACAAACTTCAGATCACGCTGTACACCTATAATCCTATTGGCCCGGCACTATTACTGCATTCAAAATTATTGCTCAGTGTTTTAACTTTTTACTACCGGGCAAAAGTACACGAGCAACAATTAATTAAGCAGGCACACCTGCAGGCGATTTACGAGACCGGTTCAAAATTAACTCATGACGTCAAAAATATTCTTCAATCCACACAAACCATGACGCAGATTATTCTGGATAAAGACACTCGCATAGAAGACACTCGGGAAATATTAAAACAACAATTGCCTTTACTCACACAAAGACTAAAAACAACACTGGAAAAGCTGGCTACACCGACCGATGACGAATCAACAATGGGCTCCATGGCTAACTGGTGGAACCAACTAAAAATTCGCTATAGCGGGAGAAATATTGAATTCATTGAAAAGATTAACGCTGATCCTGAAATCGCCATTGATGCTTATGACAGCATCGTCGAAAACCTTCTGGAAAATGCACGCACTAAACGCATACTGCAACCTGAAATAGATATTACCGTACAACTTCAATGTAAAGAAAAAAATATACAGCTGCGTGTTAGTGACTCAGGCTCCGCCATTGATAAGTCAATTGCAACTACTATGTTCATTGAGCCACTGAACTCAGAAGATGGTTTCGGCATAGGGCTTTACCAATCCTATCAGCAGGCAAAAAATATTAATTTAAAACTTGGGCTGGAAGAAAATACTGAAGGGCTTGTTAGTTTCCTGCT
>QIHT01000247.1 GCA_003229115.1 Gammaproteobacteria bacterium
TCACACTCATCGAACTGATGATCGTGGTTGCCATCATCGGCATTTTGGCCGCTATCGCGATTCCGGCTTATCAGGATTACACCGCTCGCGCAAAAATTTCTGAGGTACTAGTAATTGCTTCTGCTGCCAAAACATCGGTGTCTGAGTATTTCATCTCAACCAACAATATGCCAGCCAGCACTACCCAAGCTGGCATCAATGACAACGCTGGCCAGAGCGTTTACATCAACACTATCAGCATCGCCACCAGTGCCACTGGCACAACGCTTACTTACACTTTAGATACAACTCAGCTCCCTGCCGCTGCCGCTGGCGACGTTGTCTTTGAGGGAACCGGCTCCCCCAATGGCGTGCGCTGGACCTGTAATACGGGCACCGTCTTGTCAAAATATCTCCCAGCGAATTGCCGCCAATAGACCGTCAACATACGTTTTTTGATACTTTGGCAGAGTCTCCTTCTCCGGAGGCTCTGCCTTTTTAGTAGTTACCCCAAACGAGACCACAATAGATGTAACCCCACATGGCAACATACGCCATGTACCTTCGCCACCCACCAACAGGCTCGAAACCATAATGCAGGTTCCGCCCAGCGAAAAGCTATTACCAAAACTGCTACTGCTCTGCGGCCTCATTGGTGCCAGCTTCATCGTCTACTGGTCCGGCCTTAGTGGTGGTTTTCTGATTGATGACTTCGACAGCCTGAAAAGCTTTAACCATAACGGCGGCGTAGTCGACGTAACCACAGCCCTGCACTTTATTTTCGGTAACACGTCAGGCCCTTTAGGTCGTCCAATATCAATGCTGTCATTCCTGATCAATGATCAGTACTGGCCCGGAGACCCTAGGTCATTTAAATACACCAACCTGATGATCCACATCATCTGTGGGTTGCTTATTTTGCATTTGGTGTTGAGATTACTACAGTGCACCTCATTACCCCGCCAATATCACCTATGGGTCGCAGGTCTCGTTTCAGCCCTGTGGCTACTACACCCACTGAATCTATCGACAACTCTGTACGTCATCCAACGCATGACCCAGCTAATGACCCTATTTACCTTAGCCGGTTTGATATTCTATTGTGCGGGGCGCACCCGCATCGGTCATCAAACCAGAAAAGGGTTGTTACTGATGACAATAGGTGTAGTCATCCTTGGTGCCTTAGCAACCTTTAGTAAAGAAAATGGGGTATTAATCCTGCTTTACATTGCTGTTCTGGAATACACCCTTTTTCGTCATCTACCTAAACCCTCAACGTACAAAAAGTGGTTTGCAATTTTCATTGTCATACCAGGACTGCTCTTTTTAGGCTATATCGCCAAATCTATCCCCAGGTATCTCAAAATTTACGAATCAAGAGATTTTACTCTGATAGAGCGGTTGCTCACTGAGGCTCGGATACTCATCGACTACCTATATCAAATATTACTACCGCAGATAAAGGGTACCGGCCTTATCCATGATGACATTGTTTTATCCCAAGGTTTGCTTACACCTATTAGTACTCTGTTTTCACTTATTCTCATCATTGTCTTAGTAGTAGCAGCTTTTCGATTGCGGATCAGGCATCCAATATTCTCTCTAGCAATACTTTGGTTCTTCAGCGGACATATTCTTGAGGCGACAATTATTCCCCTGGAACTGTATTTCGAACACAGAAACTATTTACCCATGGTCGGCCCCTTGCTGGCTGTGGGATATTATCTAGCAATTTTGGCAGAAAAGTTTCCTCGCAAGCGGATACAAGCCGTTTTGAAAGTTGCACCCCTCTTGTTGTTAACATTCTCTGGGCTGCTCAGCTACCAATCCGCCAAGGCATGGGGTAATACCGTAGATTTGGTGGCAGTCTGGGCTTACGAACATCCGGACTCCCTACGCGCACAGCGCGTTTACGGGCATATACTTGGAAAATTAAAACAATACGATGCCGCCATTAATGTGCTTGAGACCACCTACCGCAAACACCCTGAAGATATAGGTTTAGCTCTAGCTATGCTAGAATATTCCTGTGCTGGCGGCCTTCCTCCACGCTATTCTGTAGAGCATATCGTAGAACGAATTACAGACGCAAAATTCAATGGTGGGCTTGGAATATTTATTCAAGACTTTGTCAACACCACGGTGAACGGTAACTGCGATGCAGTATCTCGTCAAGACATTCATAAGCTGTTAACAGCAATGGAGAATGTATCTGGTATGAAAGGCACGGCAATGGCGCAGCTCCTTCTCCTGCATTCAGACATTTATGTACTAGAGAGGCAACTTTCTCCCGCCATTGAACTCCTTGATAAGGCGCTTATGCATCGAAAAGCATCAATTATCCCCATAAAGCAAGCGAAACTTTTAGCCTCTGCTGGCCTATATGATGAAGCACTAAAATATTTACAAATTGCCCGGAAGATTGAAAACCAGAAATTCCAGTTTATACAATTGCCCCTACCTATTCTAGATCGCCTGGAAATGGAAATCCGAACGGCAAAATCAGGACAACCTCTGAATGAACCCAAGTAACTCTCCCTTCTCACTTTCTATTGTTATCCCGGCCAAAAATGAGGCCGAGAGTTTACGCTCACTACTCCCGAGACTCACTAGCAAGTTCTCTGATGCAGAAATTATTGTGGTTAATGATGGTTCAACAGATGAGAC
>QIHT01000201.1 GCA_003229115.1 Gammaproteobacteria bacterium
TCATTAGCGCGTTAAATAAACGTTTAAGTGGAGCGCTACAAAGCGAAAACAAACTTAAGCAGGCCGAAGAAAAAATTAGTTTTCTGGAAAATGGTGACACTTTACGCGACCTGCGTACCCGGTTAAATGAACGTTCCACTGACCTTAAGCATGCCAGAATACGCGCAGAACGAGCTGAAACTGAAGCAAAAAAACACAAGACACAGGCCAAGGCTCGCTATGTCAGAAATGAACAGATTGAAAATCAATTAGTGACACTGAGCGCTGAACAAAATGCGTTGGAAATTGCGCTGGAAGGCGCGCTTTCTACCCAGCATGTCCCTTGTGAAAAAAGCGAGGTGTGCCAGAAAAAAGTAGACCTATCCGGACGCTGCATTCTTTATGTAGGAGGTCGTAATCGACTCTGTGCTCATTTTCGTACTTTGGTGGAGCAGCAAAATGGACGTTTCATTCATCATGATGGCGGGCGGGAAGAAAGTCCTCATCGACTGGATACCTTGTTGAGCCAAGTGGATGCGGTGCTGTGTCCCATAGATTGTGTCAGTCATGATGCCGTGCATCGAATCAAGCGTGATTGCAAACGTTACGGCAAACATTTGACGTTGCTGTCTAAATCCAGTTTATCCGCCTTTGCCAAAGGTGTTCACGAATTTTCACGCGTATCTGCCGTGACGCACTAGAAAAATGTGATGTCGTTTAACGTAAAAATTTATTTTTTATAAAATCAAGAGCATGAACCCACCATCCGTCCAAAGTTTTGGACGGATGGTGGGCAGTCAGCGTATTTTGGTTTGAATGTTTGTGGAGTGTTTTTTTATGGGTCGTTTAGCCCTGACAACGTTGTTTATGTGGGTCTTGACTTGGATTTTTTTCAAACCGGCTGTTGCAGAAAGCAAGGATGAAGTTTCCAATATTGTGATTGAGTTAGGTGAAGTGGTTGTTACCGGCACGCGTACTGAAAAACCTGTGCTTGAAGCGCCGGTACGCACCGAAGTGGTGAGCCGTAAAGAGATCGAAAAAACTCATGCTCGTGACCTGAAAGAGGCGCTGGAAGATGTGCCCGGTTTGTTGCTTAAACCCATTCACGGAAAGAGCGGTTTCGAAGCCTGGTTACAGGGCTTTAGCGCTGACCGGGTGTTAGTGATTCTTGATGGTGAGCCCATTACGCCGAGCACGGGTTCTGCGGTCGACCTTAGTCAGATCGGTACGGCGAATATTGAGCGCATCGAAATTGTTAAAGGTGCTACCTCGGCACTCTACGGAAGTAACGCCATGGGAGGAGTCATTAATGTGATTACCCGCAAACCTGAACGACCGCTTGCCTATAGCTTAACCGTTGATGGAGGCAGTTACGGCGATAAAAATCTCAGTGGAGATTCTGGTGATCTCGCCGTCCGTCATTTGTCCGCTAACCTGGCCATTAAGCGGTCTGGTGGCTACCTACAATTCAATGGTAGCCTGCGCGATAAGGACGGCTACGATCTTGATTCAGGCACCATTCGTACGGAAGGCGAGGAAGGCACCAAAAGTAATCTCGACCTACGTCTGGCCTGGACGCCTAATGACAAAACAGAAATCTATATCGCACCACGTTATTATCGAGAAAAGATCAGTAACAATCTTTCAACGTTCGCTCCTGGCATTGGTGAAATAAAGCAAAAGAAAAATGAAGATGCTCGACGATTTCATACCACAGTAGGAATGACGCGAACGCTGGATGACGGTGGGCGACTGCGCGGTTGGCTATTGCAGGATAACTGGCGTGATGTTACTCAGCAGGACGTTATTTCTACCTCTGAAGTAGAGCAAGAACGCACGGCAGAGATCGATCTCTACCGCGCCGAACTGCAGTGGGATAAACCCTGGGGTGATAACCATGTGTTTACTTCGGGGCTGTTATTGGGTCAGGCGACCCTTGACCAATACCAGGACAGACTGGGTCAGGCTCGCTCCATTGAAGTGGATGGCAAAGAACAGCGCAATATTGAGGCTTACCTGCAAGACGATATTTTCATTGGTGAACATTGGGAACTTGTGCCCGGTATTCGCATACAGGACGACAGCGATTTCGGTTTTTACGCAGCACCTAAGATCAACGCCATGTATACGCCAGAGTGGTTCAGCAATGTCACGACCAATATTCGCATGGGTGTGGGCCGCGGCTACCGGGTTCCTAATCTGAAAGAACGCTTTTTTGTTTTCGACCACAGTCAATTGGGTTATATGGTTCTCGGCAGCGATGCGCTGCAACCGGAGCATTCCGATAGTTATCAGCTGGGCATCGAGTTTGCACGACCGGGTGATTTTCGTGCCGATATCACTCTGTTCCACAACCGCATCAAAAATCTCATTGATACTCGTATCAATCCCGAGAAAACGGCACAGACTACCGGTTTGATTATTTTTGACTACCAGAATTTCGCTCGCGCCATGACTCAGGGCATGGAGTTGAGCGGAAGCCTTCATCGAGGTCGTTTTGACTTGAAAGGCAGCTACACCCTGCTCGACAGCGAAGATCTCGACACAAAAAAAACACTCAAGCTTCGTCCGCGTCATCAGGTGAAACTAGGTGTTGATTGGCAAAACAAAGCTTGGGGTACCACGCTCACTTTGCGTAGCGTCTACCAGAGC
>QIHT01000185.1 GCA_003229115.1 Gammaproteobacteria bacterium
TTCATTCTTCATTCTTCATTCTTCATTCTTCATTCTTCATTCTTCATTCTTCATTCTTCATTCTTCATTCTTCATTCTTCATTCTTCATTTATCACTGTCTCTCATCATCGACTTAAGATCGGCAAACGGATTAAACGTCGCAGTTTCGCTCTTGCCATCGTCGCTAGCAGTGTAACCTTGTTCCGCCTCTGTTTGCCGCTGATGCTCGTTATCATGACAATAGATACACAGTAACTCCCAGTTGCTGCCATCGGCAGGGTTATAGTCGTGGTCATGATTACGGTGGTGCACTGTCAACTCGCGTAAATTCTTACCGGAAAACTCCCGGGCACAGCGGCCACAAATATGTGGATACATTTTCAACGCCTGTTCGCGATAGCCCTGTTCTCGTTTATCGCTGGCACGCCGCGCTTCAGCCACCACCTGATCCAGCTTGTTTTTCTTCGATTTCGTCATACTTATATAAAAATTCGTCAGGGTGATGCTTGTTTCTGTGAGTTCGGTTTTACTGGCTGATGCATTTTTTTCATGTTTTCGGACAAAAGACGTACCCCTTCATCATCACCCAGTTCCCGCAAAATAGTTGACAGGCTTATATGCGCAGCATAATCATCTGGCGAAACTGATAGTAGCTTTTTATAACTCGCGCTTGCCAGCGTCCACTTCTCCTTTGTATAGTACATCTCTCCCTGCAGGCGCAATACCTCAATATTTAAGGGGTCAGCCTCAAGTACTTGCTGTACCAGGTTTTCTGCTATTTCGTAGTTTCGACCGTCCTGCCTGTATATTTTTATCAAACCAGTTTTTGCATCCGCAGAATCCGGGTTACGTCTTAACTCTGCAAGAAAGTGTTGTTTTGCCAGTGTCAGATTATTGTTTTCAAGTGCTATTTGCCCCTGATCAATATCTGCATCCGGGTATATATATCCTGAATTCGACAATAGAAAAAAAACAGCCAGTAGCATAACAAAAGTTTTTCGCATTTCAATCTTACCGCTTTGCTTAACTTTCCCTGTCAATTATCATAGGAATCACCGATATAGAGTCCAAATAACCCCTATAATTCACTGATTAGTGTAAAGTTCACGCAATTTTAAACAGGTAACCATCTAATGTCATCAAATACTGTCATTCTTGAAACCACCAAAGGTAGTATCACTCTGGAGCTTGACGCTGAAAAAGCGCCTACGACTGTGGAAAACTTTCTAAAGTATGTCAATGACGAGTTCTATGACGGCACTATATTTCACCGTGTCATCCCCAACTTTATGATCCAGTGTGGTGGCTTCATGCCTGATATGGTTCAAAAAACCACTCTGGATCAGATAAAAAATGAAGCCGACAATGGCCTTTTAAATGAGCGTGGCAGCATTGCTATGGCAAGAACCAATGACCCGCACTCGGCAACCTCACAATTTTTTATCAACCATAATGACAATGGTTTTCTTAACCATTCGGCACCTGATGGACAGGGCTGGGGCTACTGCGTCTTTGGAAAGGTAACGGAGGGCATGGATGTGGTTGATGCTATTGCAGCTGTCGCTACTGGCAACAGTTCCGGGCATGGCGACGTACCTGTAGAAACCATCACCATCGAAAAAGTCACCGCAAAATAAGCCTTTTTAATGCGAGACTGGATTTTTATATCTGACCTTCATCTTGCACCTGAAAGGCCGCAGATTATTGATCTGTTTGTACGCTTCGTCAGTGAAATTGCTGTTAAGGCAGACACACTATATATACTGGGTGATTTTGTCGAATACTGGATCGGAGATGACGATAAGGCCGAAGGACTCAAAGCAGCATTTTCAGCATTCGATCAACTGAAAGAAGCCGGAACCCGTGTATTCATGATGCATGGCAACCGTGATTTTCTTATCGGCAATGATCTTGCTGCTCGTTGTCATTTTCAATTAGTTGAAGATCCGCTCCCCGTACAAATACAAAACCGGCCTGCACTCTTAATGCATGGCGACACACTATGTACTGATGATATCGATTACCAGGAATTTAGAGCCATGGTAAGAAATGAAAACTGGCAAAACGAGTTTTTATCAAAATCATTGGGAGAACGCGAACAAATCGCCCTCTCGCTGAGAGAAAAAAGCAAACTGGCAACTGCTGATAAATCACCCGACATCATGGATGTTAATCAAGATGCCGTTATCAAAACTATAAAACAACATAACATCTCCACATTAATACATGGCCATACGCACAGACCCGCTATTCATGAATTTGAAGTTGACGGCAACCCGGTAAAAAGAATTGTGCTTGGTGACTGGTATGAAACGGGGAATTATTTGAGGATATCCGAAGAAGATGAAGTGGAGTTAATTACGTTTTCGTGATGCTAACTGACAGTGTAAAAACGGGCATTAGCAATCATTAAAAGAACAAAGTCAAAAACTTTCACCACAGAGGCACAGAGAACACAGAGAAAGGCTTTTTATTGCTGGTGATTTTTATTACGGCGTAGTTAACAAAAATAAACTACCCCGCAGCAAGCTGACGGGGCATTAATTGTAGGTGCGACTAAATCGCCAGCAGCGATTTGAACGAAGCCCCGAAGGCGAGAGGCATAAGGACATGCCGAATAATTTATTCGC
>QIHT01000171.1 GCA_003229115.1 Gammaproteobacteria bacterium
GATGACAGATGAAGTACTCGATTTTGCTAATCGCTTTATTTTTAGTTCTGAAAAGAGCTGAAAAAGATAACTAATGCCTATTGACAGAGTTGGACGAAGCCGCTACGCGGCAGAAAAACCAGTGCCGCCCGAAAAATTGTAAAGTAAAGTGTCACCTCACTCCCTCATACAGAGGGATTATTCATCCACGAATAATGAGGTTACCGCACCATGACATCATCATCCGAATCAACTTTCAAGAAAAATGACCAAACCCACCTGCAACATCTTAAACTCAAAGGTCTGCAACCCAAAACCATCGAGGCTTATTCTCGCGCTATCCGGCGCATCGGTGAATATTTTGAGTGTGAAATCAATGCTCTTTCTGAACAACAATTGATCAATTATTTTCATGATCTGCTGGCGTCTCACTCCTGGAGTACGGTGAAACTGGATCTGTATGGACTCAAATTCTTCTATCAGCATGTCATCCACAAGCCGTGGGAGCACGTTGAGCTGATCAAACCTCCGGGCGCAAAAAAACTTCCTGATATTGTCACGACGGAAGAGGTAGCACAGTTGTTCAATGCCACTGAAAAACTGAGCTACCGGGTGTTTTTCTTTACGCTTTACAGTCTGGGCCTGCGTCTCGGAGAGGGCTTGCGCCTGGAGGTCGGTGATATTGATGCCCGGCGTCAGCGCGTGCATATTCGTGATGCCACCAACAGTAGGCGCTTTAGGCGAGGGCAACAAGGATCGTTTTGTGCTTTTACCAGAGGTGACTCTGAATGTGCTACGCCGTTTCTGGGCAGTTCATCAAAATCCTGTATTACTCTTCCCCAATCGCAAAGGGGGGCTAAAGGGGAGTTTTTCCGCCACCACGCCGCTGGACCGAGGGGGTGTACAAGCCACCCTGCGCAACGTGGTCAAGTCATGCGGGATAAAAAAAACATCACCCCCCATTGTTTGCGGCACAGCTATGCGACTCATCTGATCGAATCTGGCGTTCGCTTACAGGATGTAAAAGATCTTCTCGGCCATACCCGTATCGTCACCACCTGCAAATACACACACCTGACCTCTCGTACCGAAAACAATACCCATCAGGCCATTAATGAGCTGATGCGGGGTTTCTCCCTTCGCTGGGGGAATGTCTCATGATTTTGCTTTCATCCATTATCGCGTCGTTTGAAACAACCTTTTTACAGCAATACAAAAACCGGCTGCTGCCTTCCCACAAAAAAGCGCTGGGGGTAATGAAGGTCTGTCGCACACGCCATAGTCTGTTGATGCTGGCCCGTTGCGATAAATGTGATGAGCAGGTCTATGTTCCGCATTCTTGTGGCCACCGGAGTTGTCCGCACTGTCAACATCACGAAAGCCAGCAATGGCTGGAGCGTCAGTTGAAAAAGCAGGTGCCGGGGGAGTATTTCCTGCTGACCTTTACGTTACCTGCGCAGTTTCGACCGATGGCCTGGGCGCATCAGCGCAGGATCTACGATTTGATGATGAAGCGGGTCTGGGAAACCCTCAATACGTTCAGCCAAAACGACAAACAGCTTCAGGGGACGCCTGGAGTGATTGCTGTGTTACATACCCATGCGCGTAATCTTGATTTTCATCCACATGTGCATGTTGTGATGCCCGCAGCAGCCATCGACAAGACCCAAAAGCTTTGGAGGACGAAAAAAAGTGGGAAAAACACACCGTATCTTTTTAGCCATACGGCATTGGCTGGGGTTTTTCGGGCAAAGATGCTGGAGGCGATCACGCAGGAGGGGTTTACCTTACCGAAACAATATCCTTCGAAATGGGTCGTTGATTGCCAGTCTGTCGGTACCGGTGAAAAGGCGCTGATTTACCTGGGCCGTTACCTGTATCGGGGTGTCATTCGGGAGAAGGACATCATGAGCTGTAAAAATGGAAAGGTGACTTTCCGCTATCAAAACAGCAAAACCAAACAGTGGACCTTCAAAACCGTTTCGGGGGAGAAGTTCTTGTGGCTGGTCCTCCAGCACGTACTCCCGAAACGTTTTCGGCGAATGCGTCATTTTGGTTTTCTGCATCCCAATAGCAAACGGCTGATTCAGGTGATGCAACTATTGTTGGGGCTTGACCCGAATCGGGCATTGGCATGGATAAAAGAAAGACCGAAAATGCGTTGTCGATGTTGTGGTGAACCGATGACGATCATCAAAACCTGTATTTCTCCCACTCGTGTGTTGGCGGCTTTGGTCCCGACTTGATGAAGGAGGATAATGACCCGTTATGTAACCTTAAAACAACAAACCGGACAAAAATTTCAGTGCTATAGGCTGAGAGCTGCGCGTGTCTTCGATCAGGAAAAAACTGACCCATATCCTTCTGAGGTCAGTAAAAATGACCGCAAGGGTCAATAAGTGCCTGAACGCAAGGCGGGTGGAGTTTTACGAGCCTTGAATAACAGGCAAACTCAAAAAGCTATCTTCATAACAAATTCATGTATCAATCAGCGGGCTTGTCCAACAAACCGGTTCAGATTTTGGTTCGCAAGCTCACAAAATCTAACCTAATTCGTTCAAGCTCACAAAATCTAACCTAATTCGTTGCAATTATTGCTTGGTAGCCTCGAACACACCTG
>QIHT01000044.1 GCA_003229115.1 Gammaproteobacteria bacterium
TTTTCACTGCCCTTAAATGGGGCAAGCAATATCACCCAGCCGTTTCGTCAGTTTCATATTCTCCGAGTAATCAATCGGTATCACAATCAGGCTCGGACCGGTTTCATTAAGTGCGGTATCCAGTGTACCTTTAAGGTCGCTACTGTTTTCTACAAAGTGGCCGTGCCAGCCGAAGGCGCTAGCGAGTTGCATCCAGTCTGGGTTACCGAAGGATAGCTCGGTGTGGTGGCCAAACTGTGCTTCCTGTTTCCAGGCGATGAGGCCGTAGGCTTTATCTTCCCAGACCATGACGACGATGTTTGAGTTGTACCGTTTTGCGGTTTCCATTTCCTGTACGTTCATCAAGAAGCCGGCATCACCGCAGATGGCAAGCACTTTACGATCCGGGTGGACAAAATTGGCGGCAATGGCACCGGGCAGGGCAAAACCCATGGAGCAAAAACCATTAGGTATCAGGCAGGTGTTGGGCTCGTGGCATTGGTAGTGGCGTGCTATCCACATTTTATGTGCGCCCACATCGGAGAGCACGATATCGTGAGGCCCCATGACCTGTCTTGTGTCCCACAATACTTTTTGTGGTTTGATGACACCAGTGGTGTCATCATCTTTGTACATTTCGAGTTCAGCGGTCATATCACGACGCGTAGTTGCTTGTTGTTTCAGGTCAAATTTGAGGCCACCAGCGGCATCGACACGTTGATTGAGCATCCACAGGGTATGCGCCAGGTCGCCGATGACTTCGGTTTCCGGACGGTAGGCTTCGTCTATTTCTGCGGGCAGAAAGTCAGCATGGATAATGTATTTGCCACCTTTTGCATTCCATAACTCGGGATGATATTCCACCATGTCGTAACCGAGTGTGAGTACCACATCTGCGCAATCTATAGCGCAGGCGACAACATCTCTGGATTGCAGGCCGACGGTGTACAGGCAGTAATCGGCGTCCATATCCACACAGCCTTTTGCCATGAAAGTACTAACCACGCCAATACCGGTTTTTTCGCACAGGTCGCGTAACTGTTTGCTGGCACGTTTGCGTATACAGCCATTGCCGGCAAGAATAATCGGGTGTTTTGCGTTTCTCAGAATTTCAAAGGCTTCATCGACAATTTTATCGTCAGGCACCGGGCGACGGAAACGTTGAGGTTTGAGTGGTTTTGCATTGGTTTCATTTTTTGCCAGGTCTTCGGGCAGTTCGATGTGTACTGCGCCGGGTTTTTCGGTGCGGGCAATACGTATCGCCTTGCGTATGATTTCCGGGATGTTATTTTCGTGAAGTACCGTGGTCGCCCATTTGGTGACAGGTTCGAACATGTGCACCACATCCATAATCTGGTGTGATTCTTTATGCAGTCTTTCGGTGGAACCCTGGCCGGTGAGTACCAGCATGGGAGAACGATCCATATTGGAATCAGCCACACCGGTGATCAAGTTAGTCGCACCGGGGCCGAGTGTGCCGAGACAGCCCGCGGTATGGCCGGTAAGACGCCCGTAAATTTCAGCCATGAAGGCCGCGCCCTGTTCATGCCGGGTGAGAATGAATTTGATCTTGTCGGATTTTTCGAGAGAGATCATGAAGTCGGCATTTTCTTCACCGGGCACACCGAAAATATATTCGATGCCTTCAGATTCAAGACATTGCACAAACAGGTCAGAGGCTTTCATACAGTTCTCTTAGTAATTGTTTTTATGGAGTGGTTTTTATTATTAGTTATTGGTTATAAGGTTATGCTGTACCAAAATAAAGCGAGCCCACACTATATGCCACTCTGTGGCTCATGCCAATAAGAATCATTACCCATATTTAGTTGATGAGGCATGTCAGGCCGGGGCTTTGTTGTGATAAAATTTCACCGCTGATTCAATCGAGGAGATCTAATATGCGCGCAAAAATAATAACCCTGGTTGCGATTATTTTCGGTATCGCGATGTTTAGATTGTTGCCGCATCCACCCAATGTTTCTCCGGTGGCCGCCATGGCCCTGTTTGGCGGAGCATACTTTGTTGACAAGCGTATGGCCTTTATTGTGCCTTTTGTTGCGTTATTATTAAGTGACCTGATTATTGGTCTGCATAGCACCATGGTGTTCGTCTACGCAGGGGTGGCATTGACGGTTTTCATCGGCATGAAAATTCAAAGCAATATTAAACCGGTAACGGTTGCATTCTCGGCAGTGGCTGCCTCGGTATTGTTTTTTCTGCTGACTAATTTTGGTGTTTGGGTGACTGGAGGTCTGTATCCCATCTCGATAGATGGTTTGATGCAGGCTTATGTGGCTGGTATTCCTTTCTTCCAGAATAGCCTGTTAGGTAACCTGGCATTTATAGCTGTGATGTTTGGTGGCTTTTCGTTATTGCAGAATAAATTCTTTTCCTTGCAGCAGACTCAGTAAGAGCTGGCTATTACTGAGCTGTTTTCGCCGCAGAGGTTTTGTAGGTTGGGTTAGCGAAGCGTAACCCAACAATATTCCATATTCGAAAATGTTGGGTTACGGCAGAAAACGCCTAACCCAACCTACGGGTGTTGTTCGCGATGATTGAAAACCTGCAATGCCGTAGGCCGGGATAAGGTTTTGTCGTTCCCGGCAATTTCAAGACTCTGCCTGCAACGACCCTTATGCAGGCCTACAACTGATCTGTTTTCGCTACAGAGGTTTTTGCAAGTTGGGTTAGCCCTTCAGCTCGGCATAAACTCCGCGTAACCCAACATCATTCTGTGTTCGAAATGTTGGGTTACGGCAAAAGACGCCTAACCCAACCTACGGGTGTTGTTCGCGATGATTGAAAACCTGCAATGCCGTAGGCCGGGATAAGGTTTTGTCGTTCCCGGCAATTT
>QIHT01000187.1 GCA_003229115.1 Gammaproteobacteria bacterium
TTTGCGTCTTCCATGATTAAATTCCGGGGAGTATGAGTGTTTGAATAGTTGATTATTCTACACTATTACCCATGTCATTCAGCGAAGAACCGTATTGACCTGTATCCTGTTCATACAGTTTTATGCACTCAAGCTGGCTGTGATCATGGTTGTACAGCCACACGCTTGCGCGTTGAACATGTAGTCCCAGTGCTACTGTAGCAGTCATTTTTTCAAAAAAGACATCGATATCTCCTGACGTAAGGTGCCTGCTCTTCGCCATGGACAGAATAAGGTTATTATGTTCACGCAGTCGTTTCTCGCTGGCATGGAGGTTGTTTTCTGCCTGCTTGCGATCGCTGATATCACGCACCAGAATAGCAATTCGATCGCCGCTTACCGGAAAAAGTCGTGCTTCAAAGGAGTAAGGGACATCATTCCAGTGGTACAAAAACTCAATGATCAGGCTTCTGGCATTAGAGCGAATATCTTGCATGGCCTGCGACAAAGTGTCATCGGCACTCAGCAAAGGCATATTAAGGAATGGCTTGCCGATGACTTCTTCTACCCGTTGGGACATAATCTGGCTATCGCCAGCCTGATAATCGATAACGATATCATTTGAGTCAATGAGCACATAAAGATCCGGCAGTGCATCCAGTACGGCACGGGTACTAGTATTGACCTGCAATAATTCAGTGGAGCTCAAATCGAGAGAGCGTTCCACCATTTCATGGTCAGTGTCGAATTCGCGGTAGGTATTATCGACGGCGTCGATAAACATCGCGAGAGCAGGAGGAATATGTTTTTCTCCTCCGAAATGCTTGCGAAGCTGGCGGCGAAGGAGGCTGTGTTGCCTGGACATTCCTGAGTGTTAATCCCGGGTTTCACTAAAGGTGGTGATCGTCATGGTCTGATTATGCAATTCACACTTTGCGCCAGGGGTAAATGGAGAAATTTCTCCATAAGAATAAAAACCGGTGAGGGCAGGCTGAGGCCCAAGCACCTCCCTGACGCCTTCGACTTCTTCCTCCGTTCTTTGCTTGAGTACCATCTTGCGCCCGACGCAGCTGATAAGAATGGCGAGTTCAGCAGTAGACCTGCTGATGGCCTGAGCACTGGTTTCGGCCGCACCCACCGCACCATCTATAAGCCGGTTGAAATTTGCCTTCATCAGGCGAGCGTAGCTACCCTCCGGCATATCGCCGGCAAAGGTCATGCTCTGTTCATCCTCATCGACAGCAAGAATGGTTCTTACCACACCAGCGTTACTGTCCGCAGACCGCAAACTCAACGGGAACAGCAGACCCGTAGCGGGCAGGCCATCGGCATGCTCACCCAGATATGATTTATACAGCTCTAGTGCGGACTTGCCGTCCATTTCATAGAGCACGTTACCGCTGGCACGCGTAATGAGGCGCTCAGGCCCAAAGGAATCCCAGCCTCCCAATGAGCCGAAACCGATGTTGAGTTCTTTGCCATACAAACCAATCAGCGTAACGATGTGGGATTGTGCCTGATCCTGCCACAACACCAAGGTTTCCTCGAAACGGCCAGCATCACCCGACAAACCGCCCGTAATGGTGATGTCTGACGGGAGTTGCTCGGTCAGCCCGGCGACCAGTTCGCTGCCGTTGACGTTAAGCCCGTCTGACAACACAAAAACATGTCGAAGCCCCTCATGGGGGATAGCCTGGGCCAGTTCTTTGCCACAGCGAAAACTGCGCACCGGATCACTGATCCTGGCGTGTGTTGTTTGCAGTCGGGTATGTTCGAAATGGATCGCGGTAACGGACAACGAGTCGTCCGACACGGTGACATCAAAAATTTCACCCGCCGTGGAGCAGCCGCTAATAAGCGCATTTGGATAAGCTTTTCGAATCTCTGCAATATGATCTGTGTTTTTCAGGTGTTCGGTAGAGCCAAAGACCAGTATCAGATTCGCATCGGCTGCCAACTTGCCCGGTGTTTCGGGGATCCATCCGGCGGCCTGTGTCCACTGCGTTTGTTCAATTTTCATACCGGGGTCACTCTTTGTTAACAGAGGTTTAATATAGTTATTTGGGCGCTGTAATTACCGTTATTTGAAGCTGTTGCGAGAAAATACAGTGTTGATATTCCTTTTTGCCATCTTTATTTTCTCGTAAGACTTTCGGCTGAAAAGTCTGGATCTTTAACAGGTCTCACGCTAGGTATTAAAATGCCGAATCGATAACTTTTGGAATTCCTCCCTTCTTCCCTTTCCCTTCTACATCTGTTGTGTCAGCGAATTGAGTTTACGACATGTGTCATCGACGACATTTGGCAAATAATGCTGGAAGATTTTTCCGTAAAACAAATGATTCTTTATCTGAAGGGTGAAAGCCTGTCGATGCGTCAGGCTGGTCCTGTTGATCGTGAAAAGTTAGCGGAATTGCGGATGCTGAACAAAAAATACTTTAAGGGCTCTTAAAGGCGATTTGTCAATTAGGAATGGGCACGCAATAATTTCCCTGTTTAACATCCCGACTTCAGCCCGTCTTCGCCCGTTCCTCAATCACAAAAGCTCGAAATAGAACGACTATTCCTGCACTTTTGTTCAATCAGAACGAACGAAGTCCGGGCGCCAAACAGGGAAGTTATTGCGTGCCCATTCCTTATTACAAGGCTTGATCGTTTTTCGTTATTTATTAAACCGGATAACTATCACATAGAAGAAACAAGCTTTTTCACGGATTAACCGATGCATCATTCTCATGATCCAGGTCTTGCACAGGCCAAGCATTGAGCACGGCTTTTACCAAGGTCGCCAGCGGAATTGCAAAAAACACACCCCAAAACCCCCAT
>QIHT01000194.1 GCA_003229115.1 Gammaproteobacteria bacterium
TGTCGGATTTAAGCAAGGTCATTATTGATCAATTCTATTCACACCTGCTTTCATATGAAGATACGGCAAGATTCATCGAGAACGATGAGATGCTTTTACATCTTAAAGATGTTCAGACACGCTATTTCCAGGGATTAACCTGCGGAGACTATGAAGAGTCTTACGTACATGAACGACTTACTATCGGTCACATGCACCAGAAAATTGGCCTTGAACCCCATTTGTACCTCAGCTCCTACAATATATATATACAACTCCTGATTCAGGAATTATCTTCTCTTGCCGCCGACGATGACACTATTGATGTACTGGCATTACTCAAACCACTATTCAAGATTATTTCGTTTGACATGGGGCTGGCGATTGAAGCCTATATGCAATCGGATAAATGGCTTATCCACCACCGCATCGATCAGCTTTTTACTGTCAATCGGGCAGCACTGACACTCAATTCCCCATTCAGTCTGGATGCCAAGCTGGAAGTTATCATGCGTAACGGTATACAACTTTCTGGCGGCGATTCCTCATGTATCGCATTTTATGATTCTGATCAGAAACGCTTTACAAACTGGACAACCGAAGGCCTAAGCAATGATTTCATCAGCCGCATGTCATTCCGACCTGGCGGTCTTGCTGATCGCGTCCTTCGGCGCAACACCCACATCCTGTCCGATGACACAACCGAATCAGAACACAAACTCAGCCGTCTTGTCCGACGGGAAGGTATTAAATCGTTTATATGCCTGCCGCTTCTCTTTCAGGAAAAACCGTTAGGTGTCGTCTACATCTACAACAAAAACAATGAACCGTTTACCAATGACCAGATCACCCTGTTAACCACCTTATCCAATCTGGCCGCTGGCGCCATAGCTAATGCACAACTTATTGAGGAAAAAGAAAAACTGGCTACGGTAGATGCACTGACTGGTCTGGTTAATCGACGTAAATATGATGAATTACTTGAAGCTGAACTAAAACGCGCCTTACGCTATAAACGAGATGTCTCCTTATTACTACTGGACATTGACCACTTCAAAAGTGTTAATGATACCTATGGGCACCCTGTGGGTGACCTGGCGCTCCAGCATATTGCCGGTTTTTTTAAAGGTCAATTACGCAATATTGATATCGCTGCCAGATACGGTGGTGAAGAATTTGCCATCATACTGCCAGAAACCGGAGTTGATGGTGCCAAACTGGTCGCTGAGCGCATCCGCAGCGCAATTGAAACCACTCCTCTGTCAATAGATGAATACAAGAATATTCCGATGACTATCAGCATCGGCATTGCCAGCTTCCCAGATTGTGCCGATACTCCTGAACTACTAACCAAGTATAGTGACCAGGCGCTTTATAAATCTAAAGAAAACGGACGCAATCAGGTAACCACTTACCAGAACATTTGAGGAGCAACCCAAAGTTAAACACGCAATACATAACATAACTCCAGGCATCCAGCACTCAACCCTTCGGGTACTCTCCCTTTTGTTTCGATATTCCAAATCACTCCAGGCGATTTAGTCACCACACTCGAACTGGACACAATTCGGCCCTGAAAATAAAAACAGCCCCTGTCGCAAAGCGACAGGGGCTGTTTTATTTTAAAGCCTGGCGGTGTCCTACTTTACTCCGGGCTCCTGCCCTCCGCCCTTCGGGCCATCTTCGCTTCGCTACGATGTTCACTAAAATTGACCGGATCAATTTTGAACATCATGTTTTTTATGATGACCTTGCCTGACAAGGCAAGGTGAGCCACAAGGATGTGGCGAATAACTTTGCTCCCGGCAAATTTGTCACATGGGTCGCCGCTATCGCGGCTTATTCCCCATGCTCGAGTAGGACACCACCAGAAAATAAAAAAGCCCCTGTCAAAAACGACAGGGGCTGTTTTATTTTAAAGCCTGGCGGTGTCCTACTCTCGCATGGGGAGACCCCAAACTACCATCGGCGCTAAGCGATTTCACTTCTGAGTTCGAGATGGGATCAGGTGGTTCTCACTTGCTATTGCCGCCAGACAAACTGGTAAAATCATGGGGTCAGACCTTTAGCTCTGACCCCATTCATTAACTTGTTGCCGAAGGTTCGAATTAATATCATTCAAACCTACAAAAAAAAATTGGAAAGCCAAATAACACATCGCATAACATTCTAGTGTTACACATACATATAACCTGCAAATGCCCTAAATAGTCTCAGGGACAAATTGCTTGGGGTTATATGGTCAAGCCTCACGGTCAATTAGTACTGGTTAGCTTCACCCATTACTGGGCTTCAACATCCAGCCTATCAACGTCGTAGTCTTCGACGAACCTACAGAGATCTTAAAGATCTAGTGAGAACTCATCTTGAGGCCTGCTTCCCGCTTAGATGCTTTCAGCGGTTATCAGTTCCGTTCGTAGCTACCGGGCAATGCCATTGGCATGACAACCCGAACACCAGTGGAACGTCCACTCCGGTCCTCTCGTACTAGGAGCAGCTCCTCTCAATTCTCAAACGCCCACGGCAGATAGGGACCGAACTGTCTCACGACGTTCTAAACCCAGCTCGCGTACCACTTTAAATGGCGAACAGC
>QIHT01000018.1 GCA_003229115.1 Gammaproteobacteria bacterium
TATACATTTTTGAAGCCTTGTTGAGTGACCCTGTGTATGGTGGTAACACCGACGGCATGGGCTGGAAATGGCTTGAGCATCAACCGGGTTTTCCGCGGCCAACAGCAGACAAGGTTTACGGGAAACTGGAGCAGGTATGAAGTTTGTTCGAACTTCAGGTTATTCGCGGCTAAAGCCGCTCCTACAGGCTAACAATCTTCGTAGGAGCGGCTTTAGCCGCGAATCGTCCATCCATAATTGGTACCCGGTAAGTCATGAACGCTGATTTCGATGTCTGCGTTATTGGCAGCGCGGTGCCGGTGGTGGCCCGATTGCCTATGAGCTTTCAAAAGCCGGTTACAAGGTTGTGGTGCTTGAAAAAGGTCCGTGGTTTACTGACAGGGATTTTTACAAGGATGAAATCGCCTGTTGTCGTCGCAGCACTTACACACCTGATCTGAAAGACGAACGCCATGTCATTGAAGATGAAGATGGCAAAGGCGGTTGGGTGGGTGAAACCACAACAGACTCTGGCTGGGACTGGTGGAACGGCAACTGTGTGGGTGGTTCGAGTAATTTAATGAGCGGATTTTTCCACCGCATGAAGCCGGTTGATTTTAGATTGTTATCAACCTTTGGTGCTATTGAAGGTGCCAACATTGTTGATTGGCCCATCAGCTATAACGATCTTGAACCTTATTACACGAAAGTAGAAAGCGTGGTTGGTATTTCAGGTCGTGTTGTTAAGCATCCTTACCTGGAGCCGCGTTCGACAAAAGATTTCCCTTATCCTCCGACTCGCGAAAACCCGATATCACAACTTATTGATGAAACTTGCAAAAACATGGATCTGCATTCGTTTCCGGTAGCGCGCGCAATTCTGTCGCAACCAAAAGGTGATCGTAGAAGTTGTGAGTATTCCGGTTATTGCGGAAGTTATGGTTGTTCAAGTGGTGCCAAGGGAAGTTCACGTGCTGCACTTTTAAACCATGCTGTTAAAACAGGTCGTTGTGAAATTCGTGCGCAAAGTAAAGTCTATCGAATAGCCAGTGACAACAAGGGCAGGATTACTTCGGTTGATTATTACGATGCCGATGATAATAAAAAATCGCTCGATGCAAGAATTTATGTTGTTGCCTGCCAGGCGGTTGAAACCTCCAGATTGTTACTGTCTTCAACCGGGCCGTACCATAAAAATGGCCTGGCCAACCGGAACGGGCAGGTGGGCAGAAACCTGGTATTTTCTTCCGGTGGTTCGGGGCAGGGTGACTTTCCCTATAACAAGTTCGAGCAACTGGTTGAACAGGGAATAAAAGATAAAGGCCCGTTTGTGAACCGTGCAATTCAGGACTGGTATGTGATTGATGATGAATCATTCGGTGGCAAGGTCAAAGGCGGAACCATCGAGTTTCTGTACCGGCACCCGAATGCAATTTCGCGCGCCAATACACAGAAATGGGGAGATGATGGTCTGCTCTGGGGACAAGCATTAAAACACCGGCTTAAATCTTATTTCACCGAAGCGCGTTATCTGCGTGTGGAAATATTCGATGACTGGACACCGGTGGATGACTGTTTTATTACCCTGGATCCACAGCTCAAAGACAAATGGGGCAGTCCGGTCGCCCGTATTCGTATCGGTTATCACCCGCACGACATGAAAATAGGGCGTTTTATGGCTGAGCGTAGCGAAGAAATACTTAAACGCATGGGTGCCGAGAATGCCTATGCCAGTGCCAGCCCTTCACCACCTGCCAATCTGATGGCCGGTGGCTGCCGTTTCGGTACCGACCCCGAAAGCTCAGTGCTTGACCCTGATTGCCGAACTCATGAAGTTGAAAACCTGTTTGTCACCGATGGCAGCTTTATGCCCACGGGTGGCAGCGTGCCTTTCACCTGGACGATTTATGCCAATGCATTCCGAGTTGCAGACAGGATTGTAGATCAGTTGGGTGGGCATAAAATCGCTTTTCAATCGGCTGCTTCAACAAGTATGTAAGTATCTTGATGGTTAGACGGTCTGTATCTATATGGATAACACGATAAGGTTTCGTTACGGCTTAATGAGAATGCTTCAGATGTTCTGCTTGCTGTTTTTCACAGGCAATGTTTGGGCTGTAGAAAATCAGCGGCAGAGTCCAGAAATCAACTGGGAAAAATGGTCAGCCTCGGTATTTGAGCAGGCACAAAGTGAAAACAAGCTGGTATTGCTGAACCTGACGGCTGAATGGTGCGAATTTTGCAAGAAAATGGATGCGACGACGTATCGTGATCCCCACGTGCTGGAGTTGCTCAATCAGGATTATATTGCTGTGCGTGCCGATGAAAAAGATCACCCCGAACTGGCGAAACGTTATGAAAAAGCAGGCCGGCCCGCGACGGTTATCTTCAATAGTGAAGCTACAGAAATTATCCGCAAACGGGGTTACATTAAACCGCAATGGATGGTGTGGCTTCTGCAGGCTGTTGCCGCTGATCCAGCAGTAGAGGCGCATAAGGTTGTGCAAAAACAGTAAGCCTGCAATTGGTTCAGGCTGCCTGCCGCTGGATCTGGCTTGAAAAGGGGCCTTCATCAAATACCGTGGGTTAAATCGAGACAGTATTTTGGCCACAGAGGTCACAGAGAACACAGAGGATGTCATCTCGACTGAAAGGAGAGATCTCCCGAGGTTCAGGGGATTTCTCCTTTCAGTCGAAATGACATGTTTTTTTCACTGTTAGTGATTTACACATCCTCTGTGTTCTCTGTG
>QIHT01000066.1 GCA_003229115.1 Gammaproteobacteria bacterium
CAGAAAGAGGTGACCAGAAAGAGGTGACCAGAAAGAGGTGACCAGAAAGAGGTGACCAGAAAGAGGTGACCAGAAAGAGGTGACCAGAAAGAGGTGACGGAGGGATTATTTTTTAATCCCTCCGTCACCTTTAATTCTTAGTCTTTGGTTAGGGTTTTTCTTAGTCTTTGGTTAGGGTTTTGCAATTTTAGATTCAACTTTGGCCACAAACTTCCTCATTGAAAGAATCGCAGTTCCTTGTCCACCAGGGATTCTTTCTATTGAAAATTGGGCATCCATATAGCCATCACCTGTGTTAATACGCAGACGAGTATCTTTAGCAGCTAACATTTCTTTCAAAACATTCAAAGGAATGACAGCCGAACTTTTGCTTTCCGTATAGATCGTTTTTGATACAGTGTTATATCCACTATCACTATGTTTTGTTAAGCCTGTTGCTTTATAGGAGGTTATTTTTCCATCAATATTTAAATCAATGCCTGAGAAATTTGTATATAGGTCACTGGAACTACCGTATGTGTTTGAACTATACGACATAATTAATGCTACATAATTTGGTGAATTACTAGACCAACGTGCGCCAAGCTTAACGGGAACCCCTAACCATTCCCCCTCTGCATATAAAAAGGCAGGGGTCATTGATACAATGGTAGCATTATCAAATGTTGATTTTTCCTCGCTGATTGCCCCAATACCAGCAATTTTTGAACTTATATCCGCCATACTTGCACACCCAGTTATTGTAAGTGCAAGCATCCATACAAGTGCTACCTTTTTCATTCCCATCTCCTTATTGCTGCTGTTTATTTCAATACGCATGTTTATTTTTAACCCTAACGTTTTGCTATGGGGTGTAACCAACTGCGAGCAAAGTGAGCGATCTCGAACAATTTGTTAGGAAATTTTACTTACACTGCGAATTTTCTAGCCCTAAACTTCCTTTTATAGCAGCTTTATTTTTTGATATATTAAAGATTATATCCTTATATGTTGATTTATTTGGATGGTATCTAATGATCAATTTTTTACCATTTAATAATTGACCTATAAAACCGCATCCCTCATCTGACTTGCCATGCCATACTAGAAAACCCATGAGGCTAGGATTCCATTCGTAAGATGAAATGCCAAACTTTTTTTGCATTTTATCGCTAATGGATCTTGGTTTATTTTTATCTACTCTCAACAATAATGATTCATTTATTTTAAATTGATTCATTCCTTTTAATTTTAGATAGCCCCATACTTTTTGGTCTGATTTTCGGATTAAAGTAAAACGATTACCATCTTTAGAAAGAACGTATGCTGTTTTAGTAATTTTGTCGGTCATTGAATCTACTGTTTTTTGAATTTTCCAATCAGCAAAGGATAAACTTGGAAAAATTACTAGAGCTACAAAGATAATTATTTTCATGACTCCCCTTTTTTTAATGCATAATGTTGCAATTACCGAATGGTTTTACACAAAGCAAAGCGGTATGTAAAACCATTCGGTGTTAAATTGCCATCTTAGCCGTTGCTTGTTTAAGGCCATAAATCTCTACGATTGAACTTTCAAATCGGTATTGCAAATCCACATCAGTTTTCAGCGAGTGAAGATAACCTTTCGGTTCGTTGACCGATTTTGATATGTCCGATACTAAATGAGAAATGCTTACCGAGAATTCATGGTCTGCTTTTATAGATTTAGCCGATGTTATTGGCACATTCATTACTTCTTCGAGTTTTGCTAGCTTTAGGTGATGTTCTGCGCTGTCATGATAATACCGCCATGCGACTTTTTTACCTTTATATTCAGTAACAGACCTTGGTTGTGATAAGTGTACGATCTTATGCCTAAAAATCGTCATTAGAAGTTGAGTCTGTTCCTCCGTATAACTCATATACTTTGTCATGTAGTTAGCGGATTGCTCGGAGGTTCTCGCCTTTTTTGAAGCATCACCGTTAGACAGTGCACCTAATAAATCCACTGTAGAGAAGCAAAACAATATTGCGGGAAAAGGAGCATAAGGTTCTATAAGACAATGTTTGACGTCCTTCTCTAGCGCGGAAATACGCTCTTCTATAAATTTACTGGAAAATTGTACAAGTTCTTTTTGTTCAGAAAATATTCGCACGATCGTATTTCCTATTTTTTAAACGGCAAACAGAATGATATACGGCCGCGGCCTATTATCCCAAAATCGGGCGCTAGACTACTGTCGCCTAGTTCAGAAAACATAGCCATTCTCAACATTTTGCCATTCAGCCACTAAAAGGGCTAGATGAATCTGAGTATTGGATGCTGATGAATGCAGGCGGTTAGTGATTATAGGGGATGATTGATCTTTAATTCTAAAGGAGAGAGGCCGCTCTCGGCCATCCCTGGCCTTCGCGGCACCTGCGCATCCATGCGCAATGGGATTCGAACCCTCGATGGAGCTTACACCCCATACACGCTTTCCAGGCGTGCGCCTTCAACCGCTCGGCCATCTCTCCGTATCTATATAAATACCCCTGTGCGAGGGCGGCGTAGGTTAAACCAGTCCTCTTGAGGGTGCAAACGCTGTGTGGGGCCAGGGCGGCGGGATCGGGGAAATACCCGGTGTTTTCTCCGTTATAGCTCATACTTCCGCATTGCAGGCCACCTCAATACCCATGGCACCCGTATCCGCTCGGTATATGTCACCTTTGGATCTCAAAGCGAGTTTGCCAATGCCATCTCTGGCGTTACGCTTAATGATGGCCGTGCGGCTACCTCCGTTATTCGCAATATTGGCGGTCATGCGACCCACTTCCACTGGGAGGTAACTGACTAACTGATCCCTGTAGTTATCATGTATTCTGGAATAACATTCAGTTATCCACAGTTTTCGCCTGGACGGCAAAAATGACGAGAATTCAAATGCCAGGACCGGGAAGGTTTGCAGTTACTTATTTGTCATATTTGATACTGCTTGCAGCTGCCGCGAGTACACCTATTATTGCAACGGCCGGCAAGATACCGGTTTTGCAGATGAAAAGAGTTATCGGAATCGTGGAAGTCCCAGCGATATTCGGTGTTGTTGATCTCCATGGTCCGCCAGGTGCGCGTTTAGCTTCTGTCTCGCATTCCGTGACTGTCTACGTGAAGCCCGTCACCGGGTCTAAAGTGGTTGCCATTGTTAAATCTGTCGGGGACATTGCTATAGCTGAGTACGGCTACGAGGAATCGGGTGCATTGGTTTATGACAAAAGAGGTGGCTGGTACATGATTGGTATTGGCAGTGGTGCCGGCTCGTCGAGAGGATGGCTGCGGCCAGCTGATACCGGACGCTATCACTCACTAACGGGCTTGCTTAAGAAGGGCCCATCGTACCTTACTCGCTCATGGAACCTGCAACTGGCACCAGCACCTGCAGCGCAGGCCATCCGACAAAATGTTAAAACCAGGGACATCAGGGTCATCGATACACGAGTGATTAAACAAAAGACATTGCTGCGCATAGAGTTGTTACAACCAGGCGCCTGCAAGAGCCCCTCTCCAAAGGTGGTTGCCCGCGGCTGGATACCTGCTTTTGCCCCTAATGGGCATATGAATGCCTGGTTTTACTCCAGGGGCTGCTAAAAATAAGCCCTAATCAGTAAAATAAATGACTTTCCTCCGATATTTCGAGACTGTAATTTAATTTGCGAACCTTGCCCTGTAAGCGTACGCCGGAAAAACGCAATCAGACTGACAATATCCCCCGGTTTTAGAGCATTCGCAGTCGTTGGGCTGCATGTTACAATGGTTTTTTAAGTTTATGGTGGCGAGAGTCGGTCTCTCTGGCGGCGACACGTTGTGAACCCGGTCAGGTCCGGAAGGCGCAGCAGCCGATTCGGGTGTCAGAGTCAGGCTGGCTTGAGCCGCCACCTTATTATATGCGGGTAAAAGTGTGAGTTACGAAGTATTAGCAAGAAAATGGCGGCCCGGTAACTTCCAGGATCTGGTGGGCCAGGAGCACGTGGTGCGGGCGCTGGCCAATGCCCTCGATAGCGATCGTTTGCATCATGCCTTCCTGTTTACGGGTACCCGCGGGGTTGGCAAAACAACCATTGCCCGGATCCTGTCCAAGGCGCTCAATTGTGAGCAGGGGGTGTCGTCGAAACCCTGTGGCACTTGTAGTGCCTGTACCGAGATTGATGAGGGCCGGTTCATTGATTTGATCGAGGTGGATGCGGCTTCCAAGACCAAGGTCGATGATACCCGTGAGCTGCTGGACAATGTTCAGTACGCGCCGTCCCGGGGTCGTTACAAGGTTTACCTGATCGATGAAGTGCACATGTTGTCGGGCCATAGTTTTAATGCGTTGCTAAAAACCCTGGAAGAACCACCACCCCACGTAAAGTTTCTCCTGGCCACCACCGATCCGCAAAAATTACCGGTGACGGTATTGTCGCGCTGCCTGCAATTTTCATTAAAACGATTGTCCCGCGAACAAATAACTGGCCAGCTCAACAAAATTCTTGAGTCGGAAAAAATTAAATCAGACGCCGGTTCCATTGATGCGATCTCGCGGGCGGCCGATGGCAGTATGCGCGATGCCTTGAGTTTGCTGGACCAGGCGATTTCATTTGGCGACGGGGAGTTGCGGGTCAAGGATGTCACGGAGATGCTGGGCACGATTGATCCCCATGGTGTCGATAACATTCTCACTGCCTTGTTAGGGCAAGATGCCGATGGCTTAATGGCGGCGGTGGCGTCACTGGTGCAAATTGGCGGTGACTACAGCCAGATTATTGATGCCTTGTTGTTGCGGTTGCACGAGATTGCTTTGGCCCAGACCGATAAAAGTTTGGTCAGTGATAGCGCCGGCAATATGGAACAACTACTCAAGTTTGCCGATGACATGCCGGCTGCTGATGTCCAGCTTTATTACCAGATTGCCTTGCATGGCAA
>QIHT01000212.1 GCA_003229115.1 Gammaproteobacteria bacterium
AAAGTCGATATACTCATCATCAACTTCTGGCTGATATTTATATCGTTCACTCTCTATAAAACAAAAACGGATGCGCTGTGACAAAAACTAACAAAATAATTTTAATCCTGATCGTTACCAGTTTTTGCATTATTGCTGCCACACTGGTTTCGCCCATCGCACAGGACCCCGCCTATCACAACTTCGCGGACACAAGATCGTTGCATGGTATTTACAACTACTGGAACGTTGTATCAAATATACCTTTCATACTGTTTGGTTTTTTTGGCCTATACAAAACTACGCGTAATATTTATATTCAGGACACAAAAAAACTACAACGCGCTTACACCCTGTTTTTTACCGGCGCGATGCTGACTGGTTTTGGTTCCGGTTATTACCATCTCAATCCATCTACCGATACACTACTGTGGGACAGAATGCCGATGACCATTGCGTTCATGGCATTATTCTCGATTGTCATTTCAGAATACATTTCCTTACGCGCTGGTCGGCTGCTTTTAATTCCTTTACTTGCTGTTGGCATTGGCTCGGTTATTTTCTGGCATCAATCCGAACAACTGGGCGCAGGCGATCTTCGACCTTATGTGCTGGTTCAGTTTTTGCCCATGTTATTGATACCTGCCATTCTGGTTCTCTTTAAATCTGAAAATACTCACAGTAGATATCTGTGGGCGCTGTTGTTCTTTTACCTGTTATCAAAAATTTCCGAATACCTTGACGTTTATATACTTAACCTGTCAGGCGAAATAAGCGGTCATTCATTAAAACATCTGCTGGCGTCTTTCGGCATAGCATTATTTTACCTTCATTTTAATAAACGTTTGAAAACCACTAATGAGCGATTCTAAGGTTGACCGCAACATCCTGGAAGAAACCGCAAAAATTCCCTGGAAGGAATTGCAATTATTTTTCGCTAGCGGTAAAGCAATTTATGTCAGTAAAGATCTTGATCTGATTAATGTCGCCACACAAATAAAAGACGACAACAAATCTGTTGTCGATAAATGGATGCAGGAGAATCTGGTGACGCCTGTGCCCGATGCTAAAGCAAAAACATGGTACGAAGACGATGCCACTGTCTGGGCTGTAGTTGTTAAACCCTGGGTGTTAATTCAGGAAATGGAAAGTTAAAACCCTTCGCCTCAGCGGCAAACAGCTTTTAAAAAGCTCTGAGAAGAATGACGCTTACTTAAATGTCAGAAGAGCAAAATTACGTCATTGCGAGCGGTAGCGCGGCAATCTCCTGAAACCCACGTACTGAAGCAGATTGCCGCGCTACCGCTCGCAATGACGGCTCTATTTATGACACGCTTTGTTTTCGGTGGTAAAAGAACAACTTACTCTTCTTAAGCAAGTGCCAATAATCTCTGAGAATAAATGACTACAACTGTGAGCCAGTAAACCTGAATGTCACCATCATTGGATTGTGGTCAGAACTATCTACACTTTCTGTTTTAGCATGTAGCATTTCCAGCCCTCGAAAATATACATGATCAACAGGATTACCAAACACGGTTAACCGGTGGTCATTATCATAACTAACTGCAGACAATTCTAACTGCGAGGCCACGTTATCTACGATAGCCATACGTTTTTTACTCCATGTATTGAAATCACCCGTAACTATCATTGGTCCATTGTGATGCTGAACCACTTCCATTAACCGGGATATTTGTTGCCGGTACTCATGAGTGCTAAAACTAAAATTAATCATGTGTATGTTTGCTACTAATAGAGTAGAGTCTCTACCCTGAATTTGATATTCAGTAACCAGTGCTGTTTTGGGCGTCATTATTAATGGCTCATTGGCATGTAACGTACAGGGGACACCCGGTTTAACATTTGAGGCAATCAGTACCCCTGTTTCTGCACCGCCCAGATAAAAAGCATTGGTCAGATCCCAGTGCAAATCATTTTCTTCCAGCTCAGCATGGAATTCTTCATGAAGATGCGCTTCCTGTATCGCAACAATATCGCTAACGCTTGCCAGACGTTGAAAATCATCACGCCAGTCTTGCCTTGAGCCTTTTAATATATTCCAGTTAAGCAGGCTAAACTCGTCAGGATCAAGCGCCTCTGTGGCTGCAATATTTTCAAACATTTCGGTTCTTGCACCGGGGCTGCATTGCCTGGTAGCAGAAAAGTCAGACATATCACGATGATTACTGACAAGGCGCCGCTCATCGGAAATGCTTACGCTAGCACAACCAGCAACATTGATCGCAGAAAAAACGAGCATACAAATACCTAATATCTTTAACATAAACAAGCGGCACTACAGGGTATCTACTGATTAATGAGGGCAAATGACAGCTTTTCAAGGCCGCCTAAAATAGTAGCTGCCTGGCCTCCGATTTACAACCGGCATTTTGATTACACATGCTTTTTACAATTGCGCTAATGTATACCCATGCGCTTCAAACTTTCCACTAGAACAACAAGTTACGCTATACCCCAGGATTTTTCCGTGTTCCTGGCCAG
>QIHT01000105.1 GCA_003229115.1 Gammaproteobacteria bacterium
ATGGCTTATCTCTCTGCGTTGTCTGCTGGTTGATGCCACAGGAAAAGTGCTACTGAATAAGCTAGCGACACGTGATAAAAACTCTAGATTAGCGAGCAGTATATGACAAAATCTCTAGTTTAAACAGGCATTACTGACATAATCTCTAGTTTAGAGGGTGGTTTTTGACAAAAACTATAGTTTAAGGGTACAGGGATGCTAAAAGTGTAGAATAATGAGAAAACACAGATTCACCCAGAATTTGACTAATACACTTGGCTCAAATGTCCCTGTTCGCAGTGAATACCGGCTGCCGTGATAGTGAAATCTGTAATCTACAATGGCAGTGGGAAGTAAAGGTGCCGGAGCTCGATACATCGGTATTCATTTTTCCTGGCCAGTATGTAAAGAACCGTGATGATCGACTTGTGGTGCTGAATCGGATTGCGCTGTTTGTTGTCAATCAATGTCGCGGTCAACATGCTAAGCATGTCTTCACATACAAGGCCAGGCCCGTTACCCGAATGTTAAATAGCGCCTGGTTGCGGGCTAGGAAGAAAGTTGATCTGCCCCAGGTCCGGGTACATGATCTCAAGCACACATTTGGCAGAAGATTACGGGCGGCCGGCGTCAGCTTTGAGGATCGCCAAGATCTGCTGGGGCATCGATCGGGACGTATTACCACACACTACTCGGCTGCCGAGTTGTCACGGCTCATTGATGCGGTGAACAGTGTGTGTGACCGGGGCCAGGGAAAGCCTGAACTCGTGGTGTTGCGACGACTGAGCGTAAGCTAGCCTGCGAGGTACAAACGAAATGACCTATACCAATGAGTCGCAGATTAAAGCATTCCTAAAACGAAAAAACCGCCACGAAGGCGGTTTTTTCACCAACTGAGGAACACGCAACTTAATCATGCCACTCAGTAGGTCAGTCGTGATTATATAGTACAATTTTCTGTCAAATAGTTCATTTCGCACGGCAATTCGGGATATCTACGAAGCGGTGCTGTAAAATGCGTAACGCCACTATCCCTTGAACCGACCCAGCAAGAGCGCTATATTTTATTAGTATCAGCGAATAAAACACAGGAAATCTTACCCAATGTTTGATCTGCAACAAGACCTTGATCGACGCATGAAATCCCTAAAAGGGATGAAAAAAGGGCCGGATGGGCCTACTCCGCAGCAAAAAGACGATATTAAACGTTCGTTGCAACGATCCGGTATTCTGGATGCCTCGGGTAAATTGAAAGAGATTTGTCTACCTGAAAGACGTTAGACTCACCAAAGACATATAAATTAAATGTATACATCTCCGGGGGTTGTCGTTGCCTACCATGGTTGCGATCAGTCTGTTGCTAGTGAGGTCATTCACAAGGGGAAATCACTCAACCCCAGTGGGAACGACTACGACTGGCTCGGTACAGGCATCTATTTCTGGGAAGGTAGTGACGACCATGCTCGTCAGTGGGCAGAGCATCGAGCCCAAGGGGTAAGAAATCCAGCAGTTGTCGGTGCTTTTATCAAACTTGGAAACTGTCTTGACCTGCTTGATACAGAGCAATTGCAGCGCGTTAAAACCACCTACGACCTTTTAAAAACAGAATTAGAAATTCTAGGCGAATCTTTACCTGAAAACACCTTCACAAGGCACGGCATTAGCTTCAACAGGAAACTGGATTGTAGGGTTATCAGCTATTTACATCAGTTGAATGAAAGAAGTATCCTTGCTGACCTCGGCATGGATTCAGATAGCACACTTTCGTCCGCTACCATTACCCGTAGAGTCCGAAACCATCCCGCCTGGTTTGATTCAGTGCGCGGAATGTTCCCAGAAGGCAAGCCACTTTATAGTGGTGCCGGGTTTCGTAAGGAAAACCATATCCAACTGTGCATCCGTAACCCCAACTGTATTATTGGCTATTTTCAACCACGGAAAAGGAACTCTTGGTATAAACCTGCGGGCTGAATCAAACCTTGCAGTCCGAGTGTCCTGAAAATATGCTGCGGTTCAGCGTTCAAAAACAGCTGACCGTCAGCTGTTTTGATCCGACATTGCATTGTGTAAATACGAACCGGAAGTGTTGCGACGACTGATCACAGGTTAGCTCCCGCAAAACTCCCGCACGGCCATTGAGAAAAACCTCGGAAACGACGTAAGTATTTGAAATATTGGTGGCCAGAGGTGGAATCGAACCACCGACACGCGGATTTTCAGAAGTAGCAATCAGTTTTTAATATGTTACTAATCAGCTACTTGCGGTGTTTGTCCAATTGTAATGTGCTAGTAAATGGCAGTAAACGCCAGTAAATAACGAGTGGTTGTGCACAATTTTGACACAATGGGGTGAGTTAATTGGTATCTCCTGTGAGTCCCTGACCCTGCAAGCCAGTTAAACCAAATATATAAGAAACGTGAAAGATTTTGACTACGACCCCTAAAGATTCCTCGACCACTACCAGTTATGAGATATATTGAGTCTT
>QIHT01000085.1 GCA_003229115.1 Gammaproteobacteria bacterium
TGTTAGTTATTGTTGTTTTATTTAACCTACTGAATATAGGCTATTTGTGCTGTTTTCGCTAAATTTGCGCGTACTCTAGCAACCACGCCTGTTCTGAGCAAGCAAAACAGTGCGGTAACCCCCTTATTATGCTAACTTTCCGCCCCTGTGAAATGCTGCCGGTGAATGCGTTTGATGAGGTATCAGGCCCGAATGGCGCTTACTTAAGAGAAATCTGTTGTTCTGCTGTCATTGCGAGCGGTAGCGCGGCAATCTTCCTTAATCCTGCGTGCTATACGAGATTGCCGTGCTACCGCTCGCAATGACGAATTTTCTGAGATGATGTGTGTTTTTGTCTTAAGTAAGTGCCATTGGTATCAGGTCGTATTTCGAGCATATAACTGACGGAGCCCCCGATGTCCCTTGATGCAGATGATGTAAAAAAGATTGCCTACCTGGCGCGCCTGAAAATTGATGAGGATGATATCGCGGGTTATGTATCCAGCCTGTCGAGCATTCTCGAGCTGGTCGAGCAGATGAGTTCGGTGGATACCGAGGGTGTTTTGCCCATGTCGCATCCGATGGATGCGGTTCAGCGTCTGCGTGAGGACAAGGTGATCAACGGGATCATTTCCAGCAAATCGCGCCAAAAACTGAAGATGGCCTTTACCTTGTGCCCAAGGTAATAGAGTGAGGGTTATGCGTTGAGCGACTTTCACAAAAAAAACATCACCGAATTATCTGCGTTATTGAAAAATGGCGAAGCGAGCAGTGTGCAACTCACAGAGCATTTCATCGCGCGTATTAAACAGTACGATGACAAATTAAATAGTTTTATTACTGTTACTGAAGACGAAGCAATAACAGCAGCAAAAGCAGCCGACGAAAAAATTAAAACAGGTAATGCTGGCCCACTAACAGGCATACCGATTGCGCATAAAGATATTTTTTGTACGCAGGGCGTTAAAACAAGTTGCGGTTCAAAAATGCTCGATAACTTTATTTCACCTTATGATGCCACCGTCGTAACAAAACTAAAACAAGCCGGTATTGTTATGTTGGGTAAAACCAACATGGATGAATTTGCCATGGGTTCGTCTAACGAAACCAGTTATTACGGTGCTGTTAAGAATCCGTGGGACACTGGAACTGTACCCGGTGGTTCATCGGGTGGTTCAGCTTCTGCGGTGGCTGCACGTTTGGCACCAGCAGCAACAGGCACCGATACCGGTGGTTCGATACGACAACCCGCTGCCCTTTGCGGCATTACCGGCATTAAACCAACCTACGGTCGTATTTCGCGTTACGGCATGATTGCATTTGCATCCAGTCTCGATCAAGCAGGTCCGATGGGGCAAAGTGCTAATGATTGCGCGTTGTTGCTTAATGCTATGGCGGGTTTTGATGAAAAAGATTCAACATGCATTGATAAAGAAGTGCCGGACTACACCGCTGATTTGGAAAAACCACTAAAAGGATTACGTATCGGTTTACCCAAAGAGTATTTTGAAAAAGGCCTTGATGCGGACGTTGAAAAAGTTATTAGAGCGGCACTGGATGAATACAAAAAATTAGGCGCGGAACTCATTGATATTGAATTACCCAACAGTGGTTTATCCGTACCGGTTTATTATGTCGTAGCGCCTGCCGAATGCTCAGCTAACCTGTCACGTTTTGATGGCGTGCGTTATGGCTATCGTTGTGAAGCCCCAAAAGATTTGCTGGATATGTATACACGCTCACGTGGCGAAGGTTTTGGCTCAGAAGTAAAACGTCGCATCATGGTCGGGACTTACGCTTTATCATCCGGTTACTATGATGCGTATTATCTAAAAGCCCAGCAACTTCGTCATGTTATCAGTGATGATTTCAAAAAGGCGTTCGAGAAAGTGGATGTCATTATGGGCCCCACCGCGCCGAGTACAGCCTTCAAAATTGGCGAAAAATCTGACGACCCGGTTTCTATGTATTTATCTGACATCTACACCATTGCAGTTAACCTTGCAGGTTTGCCTGGCATGTCGATCCCTGCAGGTTTTGCAAACGGTAAACCTGTGGGTTTGCAGATTACCGGCAACTACTTTGAAGAAGGGCGCTTGTTAAATGTTGCGCATCAGTATCAAAGCTGCACTGACTGGCATCGTGCTATTCCGGAGGACTTCTCATGAGTATTCCTGGCGGATGGGAAGTCGTGATCGGGCTGGAAATTCATTGCCAGTTAGCAACCAAAACAAAAATATTCTCTGGTGCGAGCACGGCTTACGGTGCAGAACCCAATACACAAGCATGTGCAGTTGATCTCGCGTTACCGGGTGTGTTGCCGGTATTTAATAAAGATGCACTGCGTAAGGCAGTGAAATTTGGTTTAGCGATTGATGCGGAAATCGGTAAGCGTTCTGTTTTTGATAGAAAAAATTATTTTTATCCGGATTCACCTAAAGCCTATCAAATTACCCAGCTTAATTTGCCTATCGTGGGTATAGGTCATATGGATATCGAGTTGGAAAATGGTGAAACAAAACGTATAGGTGTAACACGTGCGCATTTGGAAGAAGATGCGGGTAAGTCTTTGCATGAAGATTATGCAGGCATGACCGGTATCGATTTAAACCGCGCCGGCACGCCTTTGATAGAAATTGTTTCTGAACCAGATATGAGCAACGCAAAAGAAGCCGTGGCTTACATGAAAAAAATTCATTCGCTGGTGCAATATATTGATATTAGCGATGGCAATATGCAGGAAGGTTCATTTCGTTGTGATGCCAATGTTTCAGTACGGCCAGAAGGTCAGCAAGAGCTTGGTACACGCGCAGAAATAAAAAATATAAACTCGTTCCGCTTTGTAGAAAAAGCCATTAACCACGAAATCGAACGACAGATTGATGTCATCGAAGATGGCGGCAGAGTTGTGCAGGAAACGCG
>QIHT01000135.1 GCA_003229115.1 Gammaproteobacteria bacterium
CAATATTTCCGGAGATACTGCCAATGCAGTGCATGCAAGACGGAAAAAGGGGATTTGGCTGGATGGTATACACTGCCAGGTTCGCAACAATAATCTCTGGATCAATACAGAGGCGGTTGAAAAATGGGTAGAGAACGGTCTGTTAAGCTCGCGCAAGGCGTAAGGATCAGGGACTATGCAAGCGGCATACGTTCTATAGAAATTCAATTCCAATATCGTGGTGTGCAATGCAAAGAGACACTCTCAAGTCTTGATCCCGGCGTTTTTCAAGACAGTTGTCGCCTAAAGTTTAAAATTATGCCGCCTCGCTCTTCTCGTTCTCTGGGTTGAGATAAACTTCACCTATCTCATCCCAGTTTCGTATTTCACCACTCCAACGTTCAGGGTATTTTAATTTCGCCTGTTGATAAACCTGTTTACGCCGGGCTAATATTTCTTTATCTTCACCGCTATGGCGTTGCTCTGGTGTGACAAATTTTATGGCGCTATGCAGATGTTCATGGTTATACCAATCAACAAACCCTTGCACCCATGACCGCGATGCGGGTAAATCTTCAAATGCTTTTTCAGGGTATTCCGGTCTGTATTTCAAGGTGCGAAAAAGGGATTCTGAATAGGGGTTGTCGTTGCTTACAGAGGGACGACTAAACGAGGGAACGACGCCCAGCTCCTGCAATGTAGCCAGCATCGTCGCACCTTTCATGGGGCTTCCGTTATCAGAGTGCAGCGTAACCTGGTGGCGTTTAATGCCTTCGCGCTGACAAATATCGGTCATTAAATCAGCGGCCAAGGCACTGGATTCCATTTCATAGATCTGCCAGCCTACAATTTTTCGACTGTAAATATCCATCACCAAATACAGGTAAAAGAACAGTCCCAATACCTGTGTCGGCAGGTAGGTAATGTCCCAGCTGTAGATTTGATTCGCGGTGGTGGCGGTTAATGCGCGAGGTTTCTTAACCTGTCTCACCGGTTTTGATTTTTGTCGGTGCTGTAGTTGGTTCTCCGCTTTCAAAACGCGATAGAATGTAGATTCGGACGCGAGATATCGACCTTCATCTGCCAGCTTCGGTACTAGTTTACTCGGGGGCAAATCGGCATAATCAGGCTCATTAGCCACTTTAATAATGCATTGACGCTCAGGCTCTGTGAGCTTGTTTTTAGGCGCATGCTTCGCGTCTAAGCGCCCATCCTGCCGGTTGTCAGGTTTAACCCATCGCTGGAATGTTTTGGCGCTAATGCCAATCACGTCACAGGCTTGTGATTGCCTGGCGCCTGAGGCTCTGGCCTGCTCAATCCACTCAATCATTTCTGTGCGTTCATGGCTCATTGTGAGTTGTCCTCGTCGTTGCCCCAGATCGTGTTGACTTTTTTTTGGAGCACTAATAATGCCGCCGTTTCCGCTAAGGCTTTGTCTTTACGATTTAATTCTTTTTTTAAGGCTTTATTTTCCTGGCGCAACGTTTTATGGTCTGAGCGTGTGTTCACTGTTGTGTTGGCAGACTGCCCATTAACAAAATCGTGTTTCCATTGCTTTATGTGATGTGGAAAAACACCTTGCTCACGACACCGCTCACTGACTTTCTCTTCATCAAGGGATGCACAAGCAATCACCATATTCAGTTTTTCTTCTGCACTCCAATCCTGTGGCCTTTTCTCTTTTGTCATACGGGGTACGTCATTATCCTGCATAGGTTCAAGTTTCTGTTTTCTGGCTAGGGCAATCCATTTACCTAATGTTGACTGTCCCACACCTAGATCATCAGCAATATCTTTTACCGTAACACCATTGGTGCGTTCAAGCACCTTCTCAACCGCTTGTATTTTAAATGATTCAGTAAATCTTGTTCTCATTTTTACTTACCTCTAACTAAATATTAGAGGCGACAACTATCCTGACACAGGGGGGTAACGGGAATCTCATAGTAACTCCCAAACGCGGAACGTGAGCCGTCAAGCAACACGTAAAGAAATTGGGAGAGGTTTTCATTCGCTATCCAGGCAAAGAGAGAGTGTTATAGAGGAAGGGCCCCTGATGCCAGATCATGTACATTTTATGATATCGATACCGCCGAAGTATTCTGTTTTACAGGTGATTGGTTTTATCAAAGGGAAAAGTGCAATCCATATTGCAAGAAGGTATGTTGGGCGTAAACGGAACTATATTGGCCAGCACTTCTGGGCAAGAGGGTATTTTGTATCAATAGTAGGTCGGGATGAACAAGTGATTAGGGAATATATAGGGCACCAGGAAAAAGAAGACCGCCGAATTGATCAAATGAGGTTGGTGTAACGACAGTCCCCCTTTCGGGGGTTAAAGGAGCGATAGCTCCGTAATGGCCGCTTTGAGCGGCTCACAGAACTAAAGCCCCCGGCTTTGCCGGGGGATACT
>QIHT01000239.1 GCA_003229115.1 Gammaproteobacteria bacterium
CTGGCAATTTAGTCTCGTCGCCATAAAAAACAGGGCTCTGTCGAAATGACAGTGTTGTTTGCTGGTGATTATTTGTGGGACAGCAGTGAGTTCAACCAGATTACTTAATAAGTAAAGAAGCGCTTGTCGAACTTGAGACGAGCCGGCGTACCAACACCGTCAGGTTTTATCTTTAGCTCGAATTTCAGGAACTCGCCGTCACTGAATTGCAATTCGGAGAGGTAGTAGATAGCGTTTCCTTCCTTGATTTCCCGGAATTCAAGTTTCTTGAGTTGTCCCGTGAGGTTGCTGGCGTGTCCGGTAATTTCTGCAGCTGTGGGAGTACCTGTGGTATCCATCACCTTCTTAAGTACGGCAATATTCACTATCAGACGGTTGTTTCTACGTTGCAGGTTATAGGTTTTAGCCACTTCAGGTGTCAGCGTATCGCTTCTAAAAGCGTTGAAATGGATGACGTAGTCACCGAAATCTTTAGAGCTTTCTGCAATGGCATGAGTGCCAGTACTGAGCAATGCCAGAAATAATGCAGTTTTGATAAAGTGCCGGAATGCTGTTTGCATGCTGAATCCTCTGAGTCGCTTTTTCTTGTTATGTGTACGGCAAACTTATGTTTGCGTGGTTATCATGCGTATTTTAAGCCAAGACTAGCATTATTCAACAGGCTTGGCATGTTTTGCTTAGACCCGATTTGGACAGTCTCTTAGGTGGGTATTTTGATTAGAGTTGCCCTAGTAGTTCATTACCGATGCAATCCAGTCGCCAGCCATCGAGTACCCGGAGGTTTCGATGGCCGGCAATCATTTGCTCCACGTCTTTGCGGGAGCACAATACGCCCTGGGCGATGCCCAGTTGTTCTGCTTTTTTATGCAGTAGCTCCAGGCAGTTTTTTATTAATATTTTTTCATCAGTGGACGGTTTGTGTCTTTCTGATGATGGCCATTGGGCTTCCGGGATAGCGAGGCCTTTCTGGATGGCTTCTGCCAGCGAGTTCAGTTCATTAGTGTTGAGCAGTTTATTAATTCGGCTCATTTTTTTTAGCGCATTACTGGTATCAGGTCGTAAAGTGGCAATCTGGATAACAATTTCATCAGGCAATGCTTTGCGACGAGTCAGGTCTTTCTGCATTGCTACTTGTTCGCGCCACTGGGCTACGCTGTAGCAAACTGATAACTGGACACCACGAAGTTTGTTGATACCTTTTACCCGCTTCCAGCAAAGGCTCATATCGGGAGTGAATCGGCTTTCATCATTGCTCAGACGATCACAATCTTGTTTGAGCCAGTGTTCTCGATTTTTATTTCTTAGTTCTGCCAGTTGTTTTTGATACATCGGAATCAGGTAGAGTACATCGTCGCCCGCGTATTCTATTTGTCGCGAAGTTAACGGTCGCTTCAGCCAGTTGGTTCGGGTTTGAGATTTATCGAGTTGAACTCCCATCTGCTGATCTACCAGTGTTGCGTAACCAATTTGATCTTGTTCACCGAGCATGGCGGCGGCAATCTGTGTATCTACTATCGTCTGGGGCAGTTTGCCGAGATACTGGTACAGCACTTCAAGGTCCTGAATGCAGGAATGAAATATTTTTGTTATATCTGCGTTAAGTAAAAGTGTTGCTAAACCTTCACGCGCATCAAAGGCCAACGGATCAACGCAGGCAATACGATTGGGGCTGGCGAGTTGTACCAGACCCAGGTGAGGGTAGTAGGTGGTTTCTCTGAAAAATTCAGTGTCGACGGCGAGCAAAGGTTCGTTAATAAATTCTTCGCAGAGTTTTTCAAGGGCATTACTGTTTTCTATTAGCTCGGGCTTCATTAACTTTATTTTGTGGCCAGTAATTCAATTTGATAGCCATCCGGGTCTTCAACAAAGGCAATGATGGTGGAGCCTGCATTCATCGGACCGGCTTCGCGGATGATTCTCCCTCCTTGTTGTTGAATTTTTTCAGTCGCCTGGTAGACATCATCGACTTCAATGGCGATGTGCCCGAAAGCGGTGCCTATCTCGTAGCTGGAGGTGTCCCAGTTGTGGGTTAGTTCAATGGCTGTATGGTCTTTTTCGTCACCGTAACCGAGAAATGCCAGGGTAAATTTGCCATCGGGATAATCTTTCTGGCGCAGAAGTGTCATGCCCAGCGTTTCTGTGTAGAACTTGATAGAGCGCTTAAGATCGCCGACACGTAGCATAGTGTGGAGTAGTCTCATTGTTTTGTTGCCACCGTAGTATGGTAATTAATTAGAGCCACCCTGAACTTTACCAGATGCAGGGTCATGGATTATTCATTTAACGCAAAAGCTTTAAAAGCTTGAACCACAGAGGACACGGGGGTACACAGAGGAAAAGCTAGTATTGGTAAAACCTAAGTACTTAAC
>QIHT01000114.1 GCA_003229115.1 Gammaproteobacteria bacterium
GAATATCGATAAGCAAAGAACCCTGATCATAAATAAATTGCCGACAACTCTCGTCGATAGAAAAATCCAGCTTGGCGGCAAAACGAACAGCGCGCAACATGCGCACCGGGTCTTCACGATATCGATCATCGGGTTCGCCAATCAGGCGCAACCGAGCTTGCTGCACATCTTCAAAACCGCCAACAAAATCGATCACAGAGAAATTTGAGATATCGTAATATAAGGCATTGACCGTGAAGTCGCGTCGCCAGACATCATCATTAATATCACCATAAACATTGTCTCGAAGTATGCGACCGGAATCATCAAGATGACCTGATTTGGAACGGCCATGATCTCCCCGGAAAGTAGCAACCTCGATAATATGACGGCCAAAGTGAATATGCGCGAGCCTGAACCTTCTGCCAATTAAACGACAGTTGCGAAATAGTTCATTCACCTGCTCCGGTGTGGCGTCGGTAGCCACATCAAAATCTTTGGGCTGGCGTCCGAGCAGTAAATCGCGCACGGCACCACCGACCAGACAGGCCTGAAAACCTGATTTGTGCAAGCGATAAAGTACTTTGAGCGCACTTTCATCGATATTCTTTCGAGAGATACCGTGTTCGCCACGCGATATAATGCGTGCGCCCTCAATCTTCCTGGGCGCAGTTTTCCTGACTGGTGTTGATCCAGTTTTTTTCTTTCCCTTGCGGGACTTCAGCCACTTCAGCACTAAAAATTCAACCTTCTATACATTTTTGTAGATAAGCGTCAGCCCATCACCTATCGGCAGCAGGCTTTTTATCACCCGATCATCGTTTTTTATTTTCTCGTTAAAACGCCGGATGGCTCTTGTCGCTGGCTCACTATTGTCCGGATCAGCCACCTTGCCTGACCACAAAGTATTATCAACCGCGAGCAAACCACCTTTGCGTAACAAGGTGAGTGAATGTTCGTAATACAGCTCATAATTCTGTTTGTCTGCATCGATAAAAATAAAATCAAACATTCCTGTCTCTTTCTCAACCAGCATTTGCAAGGTTTTTGACGCTGCCTGCACATGCAAGCTTATCCTGTTTTCCAAACCAGCAAGCTTCCAGTATTTTCTGGCGACATCTGTCCACTCTTCAGAATCATCACAACAAATTAACTCACCGTCATCCGGCAACGCATTAGCGATGCATATCGAACTGTAACCGGTATAGGTGCCAATCTCGAGAGCACGTTTAGCATTCAGCAATCGTACTAAGAGGGACATAAACTGACCCTGCTCCGGTGAAATCTGCATCACCGACCATTCGACACCCTGAGTTTCTTCACGCAACTGGCTTAACAATTCGGACTCGTCAACCGACACCGAAAGCAGATACTCGTACATACGGTCATCGATGGTCAGTGTGCGATTACTCAAATGAAACTACTCAGAACTAGCCGGTGTGGCGGAAAAACGAAAAATTATACAGGAAAACAGCAAGTTATGGAATTACCCGGGCAGTGGCAAGACACCACTTTGCCGATAACGGCGATAGTCCTGAATGATGGCGGCATGATCGAATGCCAGCTCAACATTGATGTCATCAGGATCAAACACCTCCAGCGCCGCCGCATCGTCATCTGCCCGCGGTGTGCCAGCGGCGTGGGCAACAAAAACCAGGCCCACGGTATGTCCCCTGGGGTCACGCGCCGGATCCGAATAGCAGCCCAGCAAAATATCCAGCTCTACTTCAAGACAGGTTTCTTCCAGCGCCTCCCTCATGGCCGCCTGCTTTACCGTCTCGCCAACATCGACAAAACCACCGGGAATTGCCCAGCCAAAAGGCTCGTACTTGCGTTCAATCAGGACGATTGGGTTTCCCGGTTGATCACGCATCTCGATAATAATATCAACCGTAAGCTCCGGTGTTTTAGGTCTGGACATATCAGGTTTGTTTACGCTTGAAACGAATTATTTTGCCACGTTCATTTTTTGTCGGTTTGCGTCCCGGAGAGCGTGAACCCACAGCTGCAAGACGATGCATTTCAGCCAGTTCACCACGTGCTGTAATACTGGATTCACTTTCTTCGTAGAGCAAGCACGCCTCTCGCGCCGGCCTGCGTTTATCATTGACACCCAGTACGCTCACATCGTAGGAATATGCACCTTGCTGGATTTTTAACCTGTCGCCAATGTTGACAGCTTTTCCGGCTTTAACCCGATGTCCATTGAGATGCACTTTGCCACCACTAACAGCTTCGGTTGCCAACGGACGCGTTTTAAAGAACCGGGCAGCCCATAACCATTTATCCAGTCGAATCGATCCGTTTACAATGACCATTTTAAAAAAAACTTCCTCAAATGAACGCTAATAAAACCAAAAATCTTTTTTTGCCGC
>QIHT01000238.1 GCA_003229115.1 Gammaproteobacteria bacterium
AAAATATTACAGATATCGTCGCAGCTATCGGGCATATCCTGGGCAATCCGGAAGAATCATCCAGAATGGGAAAAGCCGCCCGCCAGCGGGTGCTGGAGAATTTCATACACAAGCGCAGGGTGGATCAGTTGCGTGATCTCGTATTCAGGAAAAGATAGTGTGTCGATGATCAGCCCTCTAAATTCCGAACCTGCAGGTTCATATTCATGAAACTGAGTCACCGTCAAAAAATTGTGGCTACCACCGTGCTCATGGATTTGGTAGGCATTGCCATGCTGGCCCTGGTAGAAGGTTCTGTCCAGCTACGGCAATGGTTTGCAAACGGATATTCCGGGCAGGTGGCTGAAAAACCTGCTGATACTCTGCGCATTGCCTTTGTGGGTGCATCCACCACCTTCAGTGCAGAAGTCAGCAGCAATGACATGACATGGCCTCACCTGGTCACCGAGGCCATTCAAGGCCAGTATCCCGATGTCAGCATTGATTATGTCAACGCTGCAGTGCCGGGTTACACGGTGAAGTCATCATTGATTAATTTTCGCCGGCGTGTTGCACCTCTTCATCCTGACATATCACTGTAATAAGCATGAAAACAGGCAACCCCAGATTGGGCTCACGATGAAAAAAAATGCTAAATCAAAAATAAGAAATGCACTTGGCACAATGGCCCTGTTGCTCACTGTTGTCATTATTGGTGCAGTAGTACTCGAAATCTTTGCAAGGCAGTTTATAGGTGTTCCTTTAAAGGAAAAGCTACCCTTGTCGAAAGTTCTGCCTGACCCGGATATTGGATGGGTGATGGTACCGTCAGATAAGCATTATACGTACGAGAACCTGGTCGTTTTAAATGCAATGGGATTCAGGGATACAGAAATATCTGGAAAGCTTCCTGGGGAATACAGAATCCTGGCTCTAGGAGACTCACACATATATGGACAGGGACTAGGCGAACAGGAACTAATGACAACCATCCTTGAACAGGAGCTCAATAAAACCAGCAACTCCTGTCAATTCAATGTAATAAACATGGGGGTCAGGGCATTCAGTACAAATAATGAACTGGCAATGCTTAAAAAAGTGGGGCTTAATCTGGAACCAGATCATGTAATATTGTTTTTCTTTGTAAACGATTTCATCCCTGTCAATATAGAAAGTCGATATAAACGGTTCTCTGGCATGGACTGGTATACTTTTGATTTTTCCGGAAAACCGACAGATGACGTAATAGCAAAATGGAAACTGGCCCAGGCTTTCAGGCAAAGCGCCTTCTTGATGTGGATCCATGATCTCTACAGAAGCTGGACGAACAAATCGAATTACATAAATAAGATCCTGGTTGGTGAGTTAGACGATGACATGCGTAAAAATGTCGAACAAACAATCAAATCCCTGGAAGAAATCAGGTTGCTGCTGGAGCAGCAAGGAATTCGTTTTACGCTGGCAGTCATACCATTGGCTGCGCAGATAACAAAGATACATCCTGATCAGCGTTATCAACCAATACTGAAAGAATATGCATTAAAGTCTGAAGTTGATTTTGTTGACTTGCTACAGGATCTGCGCTCTTACTATGGTAAGCACCAGGACTCTCTAATTATACCGTTCGATGGGCATTACAACGCCCAGGGCCATAAAGTTATGGCAGGTACAATATTTAATCATCTTAATGCTTTTAGTTTGTGTCGCGAATAGAAAAGCTGCGTAAATTTTCGCTATCCCTGATTTCTTCGGCGAAGGAAAAGAAGTAAACTGCTAGTCTGTAATTAAATCAGTGGATCCACCAGAATTCAGGCGTCATCTGCCATAAAACAGATGATTGAAAAAAATCTATTTCCAGGTATAAAAAACTCCGTTACATCAGATCACTAGTTTGCGAGACAGGTAATGAAAACAATAATCAAGGCAATGATAAAAGACGGGAAATTTGAACCCTATGCCCGATGGCTGGTAAAAAGATCTCGTGGAATTAAAATGCCTTTTGACCTGGTCAAGGATGAAATTTATGACAGGCAGGCATTCGAGGTGATGAGCCACGTACTATCATCGGAATCATGCTGCGTCGACATTGGCTGCCACAAAGGTCAGTTTTTAACCGAGTACATAAGTTGCTCACCGAAAGGCACCCATTTTGCTTTTGAGCCTATACCCTACCTTTATGAGCAGCTCCGCAAAGACTTCAAGTCCGCCAGAATTTATAATTATGCACTCAGTGACCAGTCAGGGGAAACGAGTTTCTATATCCTGCCGGATAAACCTGCATTGAGTGGACTCAACAGGCGTGACACCATACAAAAGGACTTGCCGCGAGAAAAAATTGCTGTGCAAACTGAGCG
>QIHT01000143.1 GCA_003229115.1 Gammaproteobacteria bacterium
CAATGATGGCCTCGAATAACACATCCATATTGCCCTCGGTGACCTCGGCTTCCAGCCCCGCGTAACCGTTAACCGCAGAAGCGTAGACCACAGGGAAATCGAGTTGTTCATCGGTAGCACCCAGCTTGTCGAACAAATCGAAAGTCTGATCCAGCGCGCGATGAGGATCTGCACCGTCACGGTCAATTTTGTTGATTACCACCACCGGGGTAAAACCCATGGCAAAAGCTTTCTGGGTGACAAAACGCGTCTGCGGCATGGGACCATCAACGGCATCGACCAGCAATAAAACAGAGTCCACCATGGAAAGCACGCGCTCAACCTCACCGCCAAAATCGGCATGCCCCGGGGTATCGACGATATTGATGTGATAACCATTCCAGTTGATCGCGGTGTTTTTCGAGGTGATGGTGATGCCACGCTCTTTTTTTGGAATCCATGATGCGCTCCTGCGGCGCTTTACGCTCATCCAGCGTGCCGGACTGCTGCAGCAGCTTATCGACCAGCGTGGTTTTGCCGTGGTCAACGTGGGCAATAATGGCGATGTTACGGATTTTCAGGCTCACAATGGCATCTCGGTTCGATAAAAGGCGCGTATTATAGAGCTTTACGGCTTTTGACACAGCACAATTAAGGGGTAGAGGGTATTTGGTCGCAGAGGCCGGAGAGGGTCTTTTTTAAAATAAACAACACAGATAAAAGCTTTTGCCGCGAAAGGCGCAAAAAACTACGTAGGTTGGGTTAGGCGCTTTTTGCCGTAACCCAACATAATTCCGTATTTAAAAAATGTTGGGTTACGCTTCGCTAACCCAACCTACGTACTACGTGCTTTTTTTGCGCATTTCGCGGCAAAAAATTGTCTGTGAAAAACCGATAAAGCTTCACAGACCAATCCAGCGGCTCACCGCCTTCCTGGCCACAGCATTAGCCGGCCGTGCCACCAGGCCATTGCGGCTGATGTTAATGCTGTATTTTGCCTGATCGGTCATCGGTAGAAAGACGGCCGAGCCGTACATTGCATCAACCAGTTGAATCCACTCATGGTACTCGTGGACCAACTGCCATAAATCAAAATCTCTTTCTTCGGCCAGCGCATACACACTGTGCCTTAGCCTGCGTTCCTGCTCAATATTCGTATAACGGCCGGAGAGCCGGTGCAAACGGTAATAAGGATCCAGTCCCAGCAAACTGGCATAACCTCGCCAGCTGAGTATCTGTGCATCAAGTTGCCACTCATCGCCAAGCAACTCATAGCGCCTGACCTTGCCGGTCTCGGGAACATGCAAAATCACATTAAATCTGGATGGCGCAATTTGTTCGAATGAAATTTCGGCTACAGATGATTCATACACCAGGCGCTGGTAGGTATAAAGATTGGAGGCCACCACAAATAAAACACCGGCAACTGCCAGCAATGTCAGGCCACTAAGCTCGAGAGCCATGCCTTTGAGTAGCCTTCGTTTAACCAGTTTTCGGGCACCGATAACACAAAATATCAGGCCGGCCATCAAAAGCAGTAAGCTTACGACGGTAAAATGAGTCAAGAATAAATACCCGTGAGGTTCAGACCAACTGGCAACCGAGCTACGACGTTAAGCTCGCCAGTTTCTGTTTGGCCTCTTCAGCGGAAGCCGTATCACCCGCCGCTTCACAAATCTGGATCAGGCTTTCCAGTGCTCGCTCTGCACCTTTTGCATCCTTCAGTGCCTGCTGGCAATATTCCTTCGCCCTGTCATAGTTTTCGCGTTTATGTTCCGCACGCGCCAGCCCAAGATAAGCGTATAAATCGTAACCCGCTTTGAGACTGGACTCGTAATGATAAACCGCGTCATCCAGACGATCGAGATTCACCAGCGCATCGCCAACACGCGTCCATAACGCCTGATTATCGGGTTCTCGCTGCAAAATCTGATCCCACCAGTAAACCGCCTGTTCGAGATCGAGGTGACCACGAAAGCAGTCACCCATACCGAACAGGGCGAAACTGTTGTCCGGCTCAAGCTCTAATGCATGTTTGTAGTGCTCTATCGCACGGTCATATTCCTTGCGGCGGCGATAAATATTGCCTGCCATGGTCATCACCACAACATTCTGGCTATTACCTTCTATTAACTTCTCGAAACAAACCAGTGCCTTGTCATCTTCGTGATTGGCGTAATACACATTACCTAAACCCAGTAGAGAAAAAGGATCATCCTTACTAACCGCCAGTGCCTGCTCATAAAATGAAATGGCATCGCTGTCCTCACCCATTTTGTGGAAAGCATCCGCAATTCTCACCATAACGTGGCTATCGTTGGAGTTGATTTCCAGGTAACGCAACCAGAATGGTATCGCCTGTTCGGGAAACTGGAGACCACGACGTGCATCGCCGGCACCACGCAAGGCGAACACATTATTTTGATCCAGCATCAATACCGCATCGTAATATTTACCGGATTCTTCAAACCGGCATAACTTTCTATAGACATCACCCAGGCCGGAAAGTACATAAGGGTTTTCCTGGTCAATCTCGTAAGCCTCAAGGTAGATCACCTTGGCCTCTTCATATTGGCCGCTACGAAACAGGCGGCTACCTTTCTTGGAAAGGTCAATAACAGTTTTTTTAGATATTCCAGACATT
>QIHT01000058.1 GCA_003229115.1 Gammaproteobacteria bacterium
GCAAGCTCGGGATAAACTCCGCGTAACCCAACATCATGCCGTATTCAAAAATGTTGGGTTACGGCAAAAACGCCTAACCCAACCTACGAGCTGGCCGGATTAACCGGTGTAGCGTTTGCAGCCATTGCCGGGCTATGGCCTCTATACAGCCATAGTGACACCTGACACCGGCACGTACCCCGATGACCCCCCTGCATGGTGCCTCGCTAGCTTTTACCGTGGTTATTATGGGCGGTTTTTTCAAATTATTTTTGGACTGCTAAAAGTGGGTAAGTACATTGAGCTGGCACCCCATCCAGTGGTGTCCGGTTTTATGAGTGGCATTGGTGTCATCATTATATTGCTTCAATTGAGCTCGCTCGTGGGTGAAGCGGCCATTTCAAAACCGCTGGTCGGTGCGCGTAAATCCGTCTGTGAAATGCTGGAAAAACAGCGCGTGATCCGGCATTTCAATACCGGGCATAGGTACCATAAACGGATCGATGCCCTGCTTCACGCCAAAAAGCTCCTTCAGGAAAGCCAATAACCTGCGTTCGCTGTCCAGCCTAAAAACCGGTACAATAACGTCCTTTTTGTGGGGCTATCCGGGCGAAAACACCGCTTACCGGCTCATAACCGCAAATAACAGATTCAGATTTTCAGGAGTACAAACATGTCCAAAAAACATCCCATCGTTGCAGTCACCGGCTCTTCAGGCGCTGGCACTTCTACCGTTAAACATGCGTTTGAGCAAATATTTACCCGCGAGAAGATCAATCCTGTGGTTATTGAGGGTGACAGTTTTCACCGCTATGACCGTGCCGCAATGAAAGACGCTATGGCCGCTGCTGAAAAAGAAGGCAACCGGAACTTCAGTCATTTTGGCCCTGATGCCAACGTCTTCGACAAGCTGGAAGATCTGTTCAAGTCCTACGCCAAGTCGGGCACCGGGCAGAAACGTCTGTACTTGCACAGTGACGAAGAAGCGTCCCACTTCGACGGCCTGCAGCCAGGTCAGTTCACACCCTGGGAAGATATCCCTACCAGTTCCGACCTTATGTTTTACGAAGGTTTGCATGGCGGCGTCGTCACTGAAGAGTCCAATGTTGCGCAACACGTTGACCTGCTGGTCGGCGTGGTGCCCGTTGTTAACCTGGAGTGGATACAGAAGATTCACCGCGATAACGCTGAGCGCGGCTATTCAGAAGAAGTCATTGTCGATACCATACAGCGTCGCATGCCGGACTACATCCATTACATCACTCCACAATTCTCGCAGACCGATATTAATTTCCAGCGCGTCTCAACGGTTGATACCTCGAACCCGTTCATTGCACGCGACATCCCGACACCGGATGAAAGCATGGTCGTCATACGCTTCAAGGATGTAGAAAAATTCGATACTGACTTCCCTTTCCTGTTGAGCATGATTCCTCATTCATTCATGTCACGTCGCAACACCATTGTCGTACCTGGTGGCAAAATGGGATTGGCAATGGAATTGATTCTGACACCGATTATTGGCAGCATGATTCAAAAAGCAAAATAATCCAGTTAATAATAATGGCTCCACGTTCTTTCAAGGCCAGGCCAACTCTGATCAATCATCATAAATTCTGGCGTTGCTCTGGTTTTATTACTGGCCTTTTTTATCAATAGAAAACAAAGAGTCTCCACAATGATAGACAGCCACTGTCATATCGACTTCAATGTTTTTGATAAGGATCGTGATGAAGTTATACAGCGTGCAAACGACTGTGGTGTTTCAGATATCATCGTGCCCGGTGTCCTGCGCAAAAACTGGGGAGAAATACAGACCATCTCCACACAACACAAAAATATTCATCCATGTTATGGCTTGCACCCCTGCTTTGCTGATCAACATTCTGAAGATGATCTTGCCGCACTGGAAGAACAAATCACATCAAACCTCTGTGTTGCTATTGGTGAATGCGGCCTGGACTACCGCAAACATCAACCCGATAGAGAATTACAGGCAAAATATTTTGAAGCTCAACTGGAAATTGCCAACAAACACAAACTACCCGTTGTTATACACTCTGTTTATGCAACAGAAGAAGTCATCCAAAGTCTTAAAAAACACCCTGAATTAAAAGGCATGATACATAGCTACTCAGGCAGCGGTGAGCAAGCAGCACAACTTGAAAAAATGGGTTTTTACATCAGCTTTGGTGGCACCATCACTTACGATAACGCAAAAAAACTACGCATCGTTGCAGAAAAAATACCTCTTAGCTCGCTACTTTTAGAAACAGACTCACCGGATCAGCCTGATGCAGATCATTTCATATACTGGATTGTTTAGCAATGTTACGTAAAGAGAGTAAAGAGAAAATTGCTGAACAAACAGCAATAAATACTCGTGAACTTTTTGGTATTTAGGTTTTTCTGTTTTCTGAATTGTCAGTCTTATTTTTAAGCATTTGGTTTCGCCCGTTGGCGAGTTACTTTATTTTGCTTGTCCAAAATAAAGTAACCAAACAAAAAGACTCGGCGACTCCAACGGGGCCCGAAAATCAAAAACACCCACTGACAAAGACTGGCAATAATCAGGTTTGGTCTTGGTTTTTGACGTGCAACCCCTCTTGAGCTCACCGAGGAGCGAATGCTGTGTTCGGAAGCTTTCCGCGAGGACTGTCTGAGGCCATTGTTGTTTAATGGCCGAGTTCCGCAGCGGCCGAACACAGCGTGAGTGACGAGGGCACCCGCAGGGTGAGCGATTCGGGGCGGCATTTTTCTGGTTACTCTTTTGTTGCTGTAGACAAAAGAGTAACTCG
>QIHT01000200.1 GCA_003229115.1 Gammaproteobacteria bacterium
TTCATTAATTGCACCGGTTCACTTTCCGAGGCGAGTTTTGCCAGACTTTTAGCGCAGGCAATAACTTCCAGATTATTAAACTTTTCCGCCATCAAGGAAATGCGTTCTGCGTGAAGTGATGTTTCAGTATCCAGTGCTCTGAGTCCGGTTTTATTGGCAACAATTTCGATGTTGAAGGATTTATCTGTGTTGTTTTGAAGTAGTATTTTTTCGATATTGTCAAGCGTGGTATCAAAATCTTGAGGTTGATACTGTGAAATATGGATAATGATCTGCTTGCTGCTACCAATGGCTTCGCCGATGGTGCTGGCTGTAATGGGTCGGGTATTGTTTATGAGTTGTTTCGCCAGTATTACTTCATCATTATTGGTGATTGCGGGTAGTATAAAAGTGGCGATTGCGAGTAATATAAAAAAGCTGGCTGCCAGAAATTTGTAGTGACTGATAAACGCGGTACCACTGAAGAGCTTATTGACGTTTCTTTCTGGTGGCAGCTCCGTATAAGCCAGGCGAACTTTTTCTTTTAGTGTTCGTGCTTCCTCAAGGCGCTGCCCAAGCTCATTATTCTTCTGAGCGTCAGATAACAGCCGCGCAGACTCGTAATTATCGAGTTCATCATCGATATATGCGCTTATTAGTTCGTCTGAATACTCGTTTTGCTCTCTCATTACACTACCGGGGAGTATATTTTGCTTCAATATTTCCTTCTGTTTTTGGACACTTTCCAGTGTGTCGAGTTCAATTGGATCGAATTCTCCTCTACATTATAGACGCTGTTTTTCAGACTTATATTCCATAAATCGGATAAGTATTTATTTACCGTGGTTTGCCACGAAATCTGTAGGTTCGAATTTATTCGCACAAAACGACCAGATAGTGACGCCATAACCTTTGTGCGAATAAATTATTCGGCATGTCCTTATGCCTCTCGCCTTCGGCGCTGCTGGCGATTTAGTCGCACCTACAATTAATACCCCGTCAGCTTGCTGCGGGGTAGTTTATTTGCGTTTATTAGCGTGGAGCGGCAGGCGGACGACAGGCTTTTTGCTGTTAGAAAATATTCGTGGGGATACCTCAGCACCGAACCAGAATTTACTGGATACCGGTGCGATGAAGCTGATGGATGATTTACCCACCCAGACCCATTTTGATATAACCGCTGGGACAGACCTCTGAACAGATGTGACAACCGACACACTTATCGTAGTCGGTGTCTACATATCGGCCGATAGCATGTTCATCCTGCTTGACACGGAAAATGGCATCCTCCGGACAATAGATAACGCAGTTGTCACATTCGAAGCACATACCGCAGCTCATGCAGCGTGCAGCTTCTTCGATGGTTTCTTCTTCAGATAAACACTGGAAGCGCTCGTCAAAATTATTCAGTATTTCTTCCGCGCCGACCAGCGATTCGGTTCGCCGGTGCATTGGCTCGAAGGCAAAGTGTCCAAGGAATAATTCTTCATGCGCGATGATTTCGTTACGGGCACGGTCTTCGTAGTTGTGAATGGCATATTTTGAGCTGTCAGTGCCCCAGTCCTGACCCTGTTCTTCCTGTTTAAAGTTTTCCGGTTCCAGATGTCTCGATTTCAATTCATTCAAAAGTTTGAAATGGTGGGTATCCACTTTGGGTCTTTTAGGGATTGCTTCGCTATTCAAATAGTGGTCAATGCTCTCAACCGCGATGGAGGCCTGGCCAATGGCGGTAGTGAGCAGGTGGGGTTTAACAGCGTCACCAGCGACAAAGTGCCCGGGTTTGTCTTTTACGCGGTAGAAACCGTCTGAATCTATCAGCCCCCAACCGTTGTCGAAATCTTCGATGCCTTCATAATTTCCTGTCTGCCCGGTGGCGGAAACGATAAGGCTGCATTCAATATCAAACTCGTCCCCCTCATTCTCCATTTTTCCATCGGTCCATTTCACCGGCTGAACGCGTAAGGCTTTGGCTAAACCGTTTTTGTCTTTGATCACTTCTATTGGCGCAAGTCCATCGTGAAACTCAACGCCTTCGCGTAATACTGCGTCGAGTTCGTGTTTAGTGGCGGGCGCATCAGACACCAGGCGTCGGTAAACAATCCACACATCACCGCCCTGGCGTTTAGCAACCGTGGCAACATCGTGCACGGTGAATCCGAGGATGACGTTTTCAGGCCGGTCTTTTTCGTGATGGTGTTCGATGTGACCGATGCGTCGCGCCACGGCAACCACATCCATGGCAGTGTCGCCGGCACCGACGACCAGTATGCGTCCGTTGAGATATTTCAAACGGTCTTCGTTGAAGGCGCGCAGATAAGACATGCCATCTACGCAATTAGGTGCGTCCGCGCCGGGGATGGGTAAAGCTTTACCGGTGGTGGCACCGACAGCCCAGAGCACGGCATCGTAATCTTTTTCCAGAGTTTCAATTTTGACATCTTTGCCTACCCGGGTATTGAGTTTAACTTCAACGCCGAGATCAATGATGCGTTTAATTTCACCTTCCAGTACTTCGCGCGGTGTGCGGTAACCGGGTATGCCAAATACGGCCATGCCTCCCAGCTCCGGATATTCTTCAAAAATAGTGCAGTCGTGGCCTCTCAGGCGCAGGAAATAAGCAGCCGCCAGACCGGCGACGCCACCGCCGATAATCGCCACCCGTTTGCCGGTAGATTTGCCCGGTTCAGGTAAAGTCAGTTTGTTTTTCAGTGCCCAGTCACCGACGAATTGTTCCACTGAGTTAATGCCAATGGGTTCTTCCACCTCGTTACGGTTGCAGCCATCCTCGCAGGGAGCCGGACATACACGGCCCATCACCGAGGGGAATGGGTTGGACAGGGTCATGCGTCTGAAAGCGTATTCCTGCCAGGGGGATCCGTCGGCAGGTATATCCAGGCCACGCGCGATGGTTAACCAGCCCCGGATATCATGCCCAGACGGGCAACTGCCCTGGCACGGAGGGGTTTTGTGGACATAAGTTGGGCAGATGTCTGATAAACCCGATATGACGACATCTTTGTTCCAGGCCCCGGGAGCATCATCGTCGTCCTTGTAGCGCCTGAAAGTCAGATCAGATTCTGTTACTGCATTTTTGTCATTAGCCACAGGCGTCACCTCTTCAGGTCGAACAGCCTACCCGAGGACAGGCTGATCAGGTAGGTCTAAGATTAAGGCTTTTCCATGCCTCCGGCAAGCGCTTGAGT
>QIHT01000145.1 GCA_003229115.1 Gammaproteobacteria bacterium
TTTTTCTCCTGTGTCAGGCAATCAGATATTTGAAGTACAACACGAATTTCCTCTACACATTTTTCATCCGATTCATTTATGGGCTTTACTGAATCAATATCTTGCAACTCATTCCACTGCAACGATTGTACGGCTATTTGGCTCATTGGAATATCCTCCTTTTGCTCTCTATAATATTCTAGCTATACCTGTGGCGTTTGAGATTTAGGTGTTAACTTGGCCAGATGAGCTTGTCCATAAGTGTTTTTCTAATCCATAACACCTAAAATTCTAGCGCCATGGGTATATATCTATACAAGTATGGTAGTCATGCGATAACTGAAAAATGGAGCGTAGAGAAACTCGGGAAATTCTTTAAAATAACTACCAGCATCCCGAGTTCCGTTACGCTTCACCTTAGGGGAGGACACTGTGCCTGTTTTAACAGGCACAGTGTTTGTAGCAAATAGTCAGTGTGGTGCTCTCAGTACAGGTTTGGCCAGCTGAGCAAAGCAGCTGGAATTAACCAAGCCATCGAGGTCAGCGGATCGTCGTTCCAGATCGTTGAAGTGTCGAGTGATCGTAATTCCAGGAGGTGGAGCGGGATCGGTAACATCGATACCTGTCATGAACCCTGACAGCGCGGCGGGGATTGCACCGGGCTTGATGTGAGTAAAGGAAGTCCCTGTTTCACCGGTATGACAACCATTGCAAGTATTCAGTGAAAATCTGGCGTTGCTCCGCCTGAGTCAAAGTCGTTGGGAAGTTGGGAGCATTCCAGAAAAAACTAGGTGCTGTTGATGCACCACCCCGGAAGGGGTCAGCCATAGTGGGGAAACGTAAAGGCACGTCACTGATTCCAGAAGCGAAATAATCGCGCAGTGTGGGCGTACGATTCAGGCTGTCATCGGGTGTTAGCGCGACGGTGGTGGGTTTCAGAAAATGCTGATTCCAACCGGCATCAGCAATGACGAATTCACGTAACTCCCACGGTTTGGCCAAGGCAATTTCATTGGTCCGTAACTGATTTAATGCACTGCCGTTAGGTTTGGACGGTGCAGCGTTGGCCTGTACGAAGCTTTCTGTGATATTTTCCAATGCGGTATTATAAGCGGCGCTGCCCAGCACCATATTGCCGAGATTGACCCAGCGCTGGCCCCAGTTTTGTACCGCAGAGCAGCTTCGTTTTTCGATACCGTATTCAAAGATCACAGTAAACTGCATGGGGTTGCAGCCGTCCATGACCTGAAACACAAAGCGTCCTTCACCAGCACTGCCACCACCATAAGCCAGGTTCTCACGCAGGTCTACCCGGTTGACTACGGCCAGTAATTGGAATGGAGCCTTATTTAAGTCCAGTGGGTTTTCAGGGCCGCCACTGGCAGCTTCCCAAGGGTTAATGACACGGTTGCGGATGCCATTTTTTCGATCAGCAATATTCCAGCCATTTACATTTTGTGACGTCTCCCATTGCGAAAGCCACATGCGCACAAACTCTTCTGGCGTGACTCCGGTTTTAGCTTCATTCGCCATTTCGGTGACAAGGTGTTTGAAGGTCCATACACCATCCTGATTGCCAGCACCTGTGCAAACGTCAAAGGTGCGAGAGGGGTCTGTTACGACAGCCGGGTCACGAATTAACAGAGATTTTTGCTCATTGATGGCTGATGGAATTCCAATAGGTTGAAGCGGTATCGGTTTGCCAAGTCTGATAGCAGTGGGCAGCATTTCTTCCGACATAATTGGTGCAATCCTGAAGTTTTCTTTTTGCCGCGAAAGAACACCTTTTTTCCCATTGTTTAACTTATCTAACGATCCTTCTTCGGGCAAGGTAATAGGTTGTATTGTCGGTTCGATAGAAAATTGACTGTTTGATGAGATAATTTCTGCGCGTCCGATTAGCTGTCTGTTTTCGAAGTGAGGAGGAAGGGCTTTTTTACCAATCTCATCTTTCCACTTTTCGATTCGCCGGTGTTTGGTGAAAAGGGCATTGAAATCGAATTCGACAAAAGAGGAAAAAATACCATCACCTGACTTTTTATCACCATCACGGCCATCGTCACGCAGAGTGACGGTTTGTTCTCCAATAAACAGCTTTTGATAGCTGGGAGGTTTTTCTCCATTGATATGCCATTGTTTGAGATCGTAGGTCACACTGATGAGCGCATTGTTTTGTCCACGCAATTCCTGGCCCGTTAGTGCCTGCACAAAAGCTGCGCTTGCTTCGGGTTTGAAAGATTGTGCTGCTTGTGCTTGCGATAAGGCCAGAGTGCTACTGGTAACCAAAACAAGTGCAGAGGCAAGTGTTGATATGTTGCGGCGTGTGTTCAAGGAATGTATGTACATGTAAAACTCCTTTTATTTGTCATACCATGAAAAATCTATGTGATAGATATCACCGTCGCACCCTAATATATTTTGAGTTTCTCTTGCAAAGGAAATATTACCTAAACTGTGAGCATTGCCGTGGAGTAATAGCAAACTGATTTGTGAGTTACGTTTTTACGTTTCAGGTTCTGCAGCATCTCCACAAAACCTGATTCAGGTGGGTAGGGTACATTTTATACGCTACAAAATGTAAGTACTGGTTTCGCAAATATACGTTTTTTTGGTAAAACAGAATATTTTGTGTGTAAAACTTTACTTGGTTGGTTTTCAAGGATTTCCATTAACGGCAATCCAGAACGGGAAAGACGTACACCAAGGGTTTAGAAATAAGGCATGTTCCTTATGTTTTGCTGACCAACGCCCTCGGCAACGAAAACACCACGTTTTCCACCTGCCCGTCAATTTCCTGCACTGTTGCACCAGTGAGTTTTTGCAAATGCTCAATCACTTCACGCACCAACACATCAGGCGCAGAGGCACCTGCGGTAACGCCAATACTGTTTCTTTCAT
>QIHT01000211.1 GCA_003229115.1 Gammaproteobacteria bacterium
CTGGCAATTTAGTCTCGTCGCCATAAAAAACAGGGCTCTGTCGAAATGACAGTGTTGTTTGCTGGTGATTATTTGTGGGACAGCAGTGAGTCTGAGCATTTTAACGTTATTTACACAGTCACCACGATCTTGCCTTTCTGTTGGTTGGACTCCATGTAACGATGTGCATCGGTAATCTCGTCCAGTGTAAAGCTGCGATCAATGATGGGTTTTAACGTGCCGGATTGCAGGCCGTCGTAGACATACTGTTTACCGCGGGCCATTCTATCGGCATCCTTTGTAATTTCAAACAAGGTATATCCTCGAATCGTCAAACCTTTCGCCAGCGATGAGAACAAAGGAAAGGGTGTTGCCTCTGGCGCTAAGGCACCGTATTCAAAAATAATTGCACCAACAGCCGCAGCAGTGGCAAGCGTTTCCAGCATGGGGCCACCCACCGGGTCAAAGATAATGTTCGCGCCTTTGTCGGAAGTAATACTCATGACTCTTTCTGCCAGGTCTTCATCATTCGTCACTATGACATGGTCAGCGCCAGCATCGAGCAGCGCCTGTTTCTTGTCAGCGCCGCGGGTGGTGGCAATGGCAAGCGCGCCAGCAGATTTTGTGACCTGGATTGCCGCTAGTCCCACACTGCTGCTTGCTGCGGTAATCGCGACCACATCCTCTTTTTTTAACTGGCCGATTTCAATAAGCGCACCGAAGGCGGTGAGGTACTGCATCCAGATTGCCGTTCCCTCGCTGGCCGACAAATTCTCGGGGTAATGTGCAACAGCGCTGACCGGAACAACGGCACTCTCGCCATAAACGCCATACGCTGACATTGAAAACCCGGGGATGGTGCTGACGCGATCACCCATCTGGAAGTCAGTGACATTGGAGCCCAGAGCATCAATGGTTCCGGAAGCTTCATAGCCGAGTCGCGAGGGAAGTTCGGGTGTCTCCAGATATTGCCCCTGCCGGAACATGACCTCAGCGCGGTTGAGGCCGATGGCTTCCACCTTCAGGCGAACCTCGCCCTCACCAGGTTCTGTTAGCGGCAAGTCCTCGATTTTGAGCACATCAGCGTCACCGGTTTCATGAAAGCGAATGATTTTTGGCATAGTGGTTTACCTTTATATTTGTATGAATGGCGTGTGTAATCATCGGTTAAAAGGGTTTGACCTTTTAACCCTCTTTAAATTCCCGTTATTGCGAGTGGTAGCGCGGCAATCTCTGTCAGAGATTGCCGGAGATATCCGGAGACAGTATACCTATTCATAAGAATTTAAATTTTAATGAGTATACTGTCACGGAATATGATTTTTTATTACAACCGAATAGATCAACCAAGATGTCCAACTTTAACAAGAATCAGCGTTTCCTCCTGCTCCACATAAGGCGTATGTTTACTCAAATGAGGACTACGAATCCAGCTACCCGCCGGATAACTGCCGTGTTCATCGCAGAACTTGCCGCTGATAACTAATATTTCTTCGCCGCCCCAATGTTGATGTGGTTGGAAAACTTCGTTGGCTGGCCAGTGCACGAGTGCGGTACTTTCTGTCAGGTGTGCATGCAGTGATAACACTTTCAGCTTGCCGATGCCTTGTTGCCATTGGCGGTCTTCTTCTCTGATCACTACGTGCTTTTTATCATCCGCATGAAACTGATCCAGTTTTACAAACAATGTGCATCCGTCACGAGTAAATGGTGTGTGTTGTGAGCCGGGTGGATTACGAATGTAAGTGCCAGCAGGATAGTCTCCGTTTTCATCAGAGAAGATGCCTTGCAGTACATATATTTCTTCACCTTGAGGATGCTGGTGTGCTGGAAAGGAAGAGCCGGGCGCAAATTTCACGAAACTGGTGGTGTGGCCTGATTCCGCTGCTTTTTTTTCCAGTGATATGCGCATAACGCCATCGGCCGGACTGGTTATCCAGGCCTGGTTATCAGGCAGAACGCAGACTTGCTGGTTGAAGTCCATGTTGAGGGGTGTTTGATTTTCTTCGAGCATAATTATCAGGTGATTATACGGAGGCTCAAAACAAAAGGGTTACTAACAGTAGTCAGTAACCCTTTAATTTATTCGTTAAAGGTGACGGAGGGACTATCTTTTAATCACTTTATTTCTGCATCAAGCATAAAAAAAGGAGTCAAAAAAAACAGTCGAAGTGATTTAATCTCTTGGGATTAAATTCCCCACCGCTTGCGGCGAGATAAGAATTAAACAGGCTACAGGCCTGAGGCTGTAGGTAAGTACTCGAGACCAAAGAC
>QIHT01000157.1 GCA_003229115.1 Gammaproteobacteria bacterium
TCCCGTTCCAAACGCTCCTTCATGAGCAATATGTTTTTAAAAACCTGGATAGAATTTTCAGCCGTTTCGCGCACGCCGTGCAGAAAAAAAATCAACCACTCATCCATTTTATTGGCTTCGCGCACCGCCATCAAATGGTCAACATAAGCGGTTTTATTTCTTTCAAAAAAATCGGATAGATAGAGCGCGGGTTTATGCAGCAGACCAAAACTGGCAAAGTACAACGCAATCATTAAACGCCCCAGTCGCCCGTTACCATCAAGAAAAGGGTGAATTGTTTCAAACTGATAATGGGCCATTGCGATTTTGATTAAATGAGGCACTGGTGCCTCATCATTATGAATAAACTTTTCCAGATCACTCATTAAATCCGCAACGTCATCCTGATGCGGCGGAATAAACACCGCATTTTTCAGGCTCACGCCAATCCAGTTCTGACTATTGCGAAATTCCCCCGGCTGTTTCATTTCACCGCGCACACCCTGCATCAAGGTGTGGTGGGTCGCTTTCAATAAGCGATTAGAGAGTGGCAACTGCTCCAGTTGCTCAATCGCTTCATTGATGGCGCAGATGTAATTTTGCACCTCAACCCAGTCATCCCTTTTATTGGGCTCAATATCTTGCTCATCCAGCAGCGCCTCTTCCATATTGGTCTGCGTTCCTTCGATGCGACTCGATTGAGTGGCCTCCTTGGTAATGTGCATACGGATAAAAAAATCGACATCAGGCAGCACAAGTTGCGAAAAAGCATTCAACTCCCCCAGCACCCTGTCAGCATCACTCAGCAAGCGTTGAATATTACCATCAGAAACAACCCAGGCATGGTTAATCAGTGTCGGGGTAAAACTCTTGTACTGGTATTGCTGCTTGTAAATACCTGCCTTGAATTCCTTAATATCCATGATTTATGTCAAAAACTCCGCTTGTTTTCGATATATGGGCGCTCAATGTCAGAATGTAGTGCCAAGCCGACGTTATGTCAAATTTAGCGGTATTTTTCGATATAAGAGTATTCTTATGTCAGCTTCCCAGGTTAAAAACCCATCACTCATTTTTTGGCGGCTCTTTTTTTGGGTTAGTTTCTCTTGCCGTTATTCGCTGTCATTTTGGTGTAGCGATCAAACAGCTTCTCCAGCCGTTCGGTATCGTTTTTAAAGCGGCGGTCGATGTAAATGTACTCCAGCACTTCGTCGTTGTGCTCATGGCCCCCTGTGTTAGGCCAGTTATCACCTCTAATATTTCATTAGAGGTAGAGAAATACGAGCAAGATTCACTCAATCGTTTAAAATACAAGCCGTGGAGAAGGCGCTTAACCGCGCTGACGACGCGAATTTACTAAAGATTGCAAAATATTGGGAGTAGAACCCCCAACATTAGGTAAATGGGATAGTAATAGAATCGGGCCGAAGCAGCGTCGGGTACCAGCTATTCGACTGGCTTCTGGCAAAGAAAGTACGACATTTAGCTGTTATCGTCATACAATGAACCACATTCAACGGCATATCATGAACATACCGAACATTAAAAAACCGTGGCTAGTTCTGAGCAAATAAAAGCGTTATTACTCTCGCATCTCGCCAAGGATGAGGAGCGCTTTTTGTCTGTTGCTTTACAAATGGCGGCGCATGAAGCTCGCAGCGGGCACGGCAAGCTTGCCCAGGAACTGAGAGAAATTGTCGATAAAGCAAAAAAACAAGCCAAGTCCACAGTACCTGTCCCAATATCCAAAGGATTAAAAGACTCCTCCGGATTACTATACGCAACGACCCCCCACTTTCGACTGACAGACCTCATCACCAAAAGCGATGTCACAGATAAACTTGTTCGTGTCATTCGTGAACAGCGCCATATCAGCAAATTAAAAAATCACGGTCTCTCACCCAGGCGCAAGCTGTTGCTCGTTGGCCCACCAGGTACGGGGAAAACATTCACGGCATCAGTGTTAGCCAGTGAGCTGGGCTATCCACTATTCCAGGTCAGACTTGATGCTGTAATCACCAAATTCATGGGTGAATCATCAGCAAAACTTAGACAAGTTTTTGATGCCATCCGTGAGGTGAGAGGAGTCTATTTTTTTGATGAGTTTGATGCCCTTGGTTCCCAGAGAACAACACCCAATGATGTTGGAGAAGCAAGACGGATACTTAACAGCTTCTTGCAGATGATTGAACAAGATGACTCTAACAGCGTCA
>QIHT01000106.1 GCA_003229115.1 Gammaproteobacteria bacterium
ATAACCCCATGTACGGCATTGCCCGAGCCGGCGCGACAGGCAGTGTGGTTACACTCATCGGCTCTCGTAGCTCCGACTCCGGTGGCAACTCACTGGCACCACCAGGCCTGATTGACCCGGAAATTCGACCCACAAAAGTTGACCGTCCCAGTGATGTCACCGGCATGGTCGACGTGGGCGATTTGACGGCTATTTTAAGTGATCCTGCTGATGTCACTGCGGTGATGGAATCCATGGCCCGCATCAGCCACAAAAAACTCAGCCTCGGCACTGTCACACCTGGCATTAATGTTACCCAGGACGAAGTGATAAAAGACCTGATGCGCTGCGGCTATTTAAAAGCGGCGGACATTGCTGATCGTTTCGCCGGTGTTGATATTGATCCAGCAGGCGATACAAATATCGCTACCATCTTTTCTGCTGCTGAGTTCAATGACAATGAATTCAGAAAAACCGCTTCCGTGATGAAAATGGTGGTGGATGGTTATGCCGGTGCCGGCTCGATCACCATGGGTGGCTACGATTACCACACCGGTGATCGCCAGGCGGGTGAAAATAGAGACTTGCGCGCCGGACGATGCATTGGTGCCTGCCTGCAATACGCAAAACTCATGAACACGCCTCTGATGGTTTATGTCTTCAGCGACGGTTCGGTTTTCAGTAATGGCGCACTGGATAACAGCGCTGCTGCAGGTAACAACGAGTTAGGCGGTCGCGGTAAAGGTGAATGGACCGGTGATAATTCATCCACTGCCTGTTCGTTCTACCTGCTATTTAACCCTGGTGGCGGCATTACCTCTTATGCCAATACCAATCTGCTGGATTTCCGCCAGGTTGGGCGTTTTACCAGTGATGGCTCAGTGATTACATCCTCCAGTCCTGCAGCAAACAATGTCAATTTGCTGGTCAACACCGTGATTGCCAATTTTATGTCAATTAACGGTGACCTTGGGCAATTCTCTACTCTGTTCCCTAACAATGGGCTGGGAGACATCGACAACATGATTTCGTTTGGGGCATTTACCTAGAGTTCTATAGTTGTCAGAACACCAGGTTAGCGTTACCCTTCCTGAAATTATCGCAGTATTAAATGAGAAAAAATGACTATGCATCGTTGCTCTGCATTCCTGTTTGCGTTTGTTACTTTAAGCGCAACAACCAATGTCTGGCCTGAATGGTTTAAGAGCGAACGCGCCATTATGGGAACAACCGTGGTTGTCGATATCTGGCATGAGCAACAAAGCGTGGCTGACAAATGTAGCCAACAGGTGTTTGATGAAATGAACCGTATCAACCAGTCAATGAGTCCGTTACGCAAAGGCAGCGAGTTGTCCCACATTAACCAGCACGCTGCTGATCACGAAGTAAAAGTTAGCGACGAGATCTACCAGTTGATTGATAAATCTCTGACACTATCCAGAGCATCCAATGGCGCTTTCGACATTACCTTTGCGTCGGTTGGATATATGTATAACTACCGCAACAAGATTCACCCGACTGAGAAAACCATTGAAAATAAATTGAATGCCATTAATTACAAACATATTGAATTAAACCCGGAAGACAGGACCGTGAAATTTAAACAGAAAAATGTACGACTGGATTTCGGTGGCATCGCTAAAGGTTATGCCGTGGATAATGCTATTGCATTACTGAAAACCTGCGGCATCAAAAATGGCATGGTAAGTGCGGGCGGTGATTCAAAAGTGACCGGTGATCGAAACGGCAAACCCTGGGTGGTTGGTGTTCGTCATCCTCGGCAAAAAAATAAAGTCGTCGTCAGAATACCTCTATCGAATTCTGCGATATCCACTTCGGGAGACTATGAGCGTTTTTTCATTGAAGACGGAAAACGCTACCACCACATTATTAATCCTGAAACCGGAACACCGGTCGCCAACACGTGGAGCGCCACCGTCATTGGCAATGATGCAATGACCACTGATGCACTATCAACTACATTGTTTGTGCTGGGTGCCGAGAAGGCCATCAAGTTTATCGAAACTTACCAGAACGTCGATGCCATCATTATTGATAGCAAAGGGGAAATGCATTATTCGTCAGGCTTAATGCCTCCTGAAGAACCTCAAAACGCTCAGTATCACTAAAGCTCTCAATCATGAATAAAAAACAAATAACAATGACATTCTCTCAAATAGCAGTCAGCCATGTAGGCCAGCATAAGGC
>QIHT01000090.1 GCA_003229115.1 Gammaproteobacteria bacterium
AAGTCATGAAGCGCTCCCGATATGATTGAACGAAATATTTGCCAGAGACGTCCGGCAAAACTCAGCGTGTCCAGTTGTTCCTGTATAGTAGTCCGAATGTCCCCGATGCGACTCTCGTGATCCGACAGCTTATTATGCACGAGCATTAAATAACGAATGGCGCACAGATGTATCCATGCCGTGTGTGAGGCGAAGGTGGCCGTTTGCTCCTTGAGAAAGCAAAGATGCTGCTTCGCCTCTTTGAAGTATACCTCAATACCCCAGCGCAGGGCGTATATCTCCAGTATTTTACTCATGCTCAGTTGCACATCGGTGGTCAAAAATAACCCCCAGTCTTTCTTGCCGGCATCCGCTTCATCGGGTTCTTTCAAGCCACGTACAAACAGTAAACGAACCGTTTGCCACCGAGGTGCCTTTTCATCGTTTTCAGCCAGATCTAATTCAACATCCAGAACCACAGCTTTCCAGGGCAGGCCACGTACCTTTTTCCATTCCCGCTTAACGACACAGGCATAAAGCAACCCGATGTTAACTCAGACGGTTTTGCTTTGAAAGTTAACGGGACAGCAGTGGAGCATGGTGTTTATATAGAAAGTGAGTCACTGCTGTCCCGTTAACTTTCACAGTAACACCATCTGATTAATATCGGGTTGATTGTCGCGCGGTGGATCACCTCTGAGCAGCGCCATCAAGTCCCGTTTTTCAAACAGATTGAGCTGCAATAATCGTAAAATCTGTTGCGTGCTTTTCTGCAGCTTCGACTGGAATTTCAGGAAGGCCAGAAGTAAATAAACACACAGTGCAATCCATATCTGGGTTAAGACCGCATTCTTGCTGGTGCCCACAAATGATTTGATTTTCAGGTTTTGTTTGATCCATTTGAAAAACAGTTCAACCTGCCATCTTGCCTTGTAAATATCGGCAATGGTTTTGGCCGCCAGCTTGAAGTTGTTGGTCAGAAACACATAACGCTTTCCGGTTTCTGCATCCCGATACGCGATGCGGCGTAATTGAACCGGGCACTTCTTTGCGGTCTGAATACCGGTAAACTCAATCGTTTGATCGCAGATCAGCCCCTTGCTTTTCAACACCGGTTGACGACTTACTGTGCGGTATTTCGCATTGGTTTTGAGCCGGGTAACAAAATATATTCCTTTGTCTGTCAGCTGTTTATACCAGGCATAGTCGTTATACCCCTTATCGACTGCGACAATACTGCCCTTGGGGAATTTCAGTGTGCGGCCCACAGTCACGTCATGGTTCTTACCTTCGGTCACAGTCACAAACTCGGGCAAGTAACCGGCATGGTTCAGTCCAACATGCAGTTTTATCGCGCCTTTCGTGGTTCGAAAATCCGCCCAGGGGAAAACCGACAGGCATAAATCAATCGTTGAGGCGTCCAGCGAATACAGCGGGTTTTTGAAGCGGAATGTATGGCCGGGTACAACACCTTGGCAGCGACCCAACAGCTTTCCAAAGAGTGCCTCGTATAAGGCGTAAGGCTTCCCGTCATTGATCCGGGATAAATTGGATCGGGATAATTTCGCACTGCCCAGATGATAAAGACGGTGGGCCTGCGCGGAAATATTCTCGACAATATCACGCAAGCTGTTCCTCCCGGCCAGTTGTGCCATGGCCATGGTCACGAACTGCGACCATCGGGATGCGGTGCGGAAAGATCGCCCGGAATGGTGCTGTTTTGCAAGGGACTCGAATTCATGTCGGGGGATAAATTTGAGCAATTGTGAAAATACGGTGTTATGATGAGCCAAGGCTTAAATCTCCTTCTATTACAGTGTTTGGTCGCACTCACATTGTAACAGTTCATTGGGATTTAAGCCTTTTTTTGTTTCAGTTAACGGGACAGCAGTGAATTACGATACCGATATTCTGTTCGTTAGATTTCAGAAATACAGGTGGTTGGTTGCCGCGTTGAGCTTCAACCAGCTCCAGCCTGGTAATCAATTGTTTGATTCTGGCATCATTATCATCGACAGAAGTTTTAACAGCGTTAAAATTTGCATTAATCTCTTCAGCCCGAGCTGGCGTTCCAGAAATAAATTCGTTGGGTATTGTCACAGAGTCTGCCATTAGCGTGCCTGATAACAGCGAACCAACAGCTACAGCGAGATATTTTTTTACAGCACCATTCATTCTTATTATCACTTCCAATTG
>QIHT01000088.1 GCA_003229115.1 Gammaproteobacteria bacterium
TATTAGTTATTCGTCAGGCAGCCAGAAAAAACCATGAAATTCAACACCAGGCCAGTCATGATGCACTTACTCAACTGGTCAACAGAAAAGCATTTGAACGTAGACTGGAAGAAGCCATTTTCAATGCAAAAGAAACCAACAAAGAACACGTACTTTGTTACATGGATCTTGATCAATTCAAGATAATCAACGACACCTGCGGTCACGATGCCGGTGATCAGTTATTGATTAATCTGTCAAAACTTCTAGACAGTAAAGTGCGTACAAATGACACACTGGGTCGTCTCGGTGGCGACGAGTTCGGCTTATTACTGGAAAACTGCTCACTGGCAAATGCACTTGAGATTTCCGAAGGCATCATCAGTCTTATAAAAAACTACGAATTCGTATGGAAGGACCGAATTTTTCCTGTTGGCATCAGTATCGGTCTAGCCCATATAACCAATGAATCAAAAAATATTGCCTCCGTTTTAAGTGAAGCCGATGTGGCCTGCTACGCCGCCAAAGACATGGGCAGAGGCCGGGTTCACGTGCACGAACTCAAGGACGAACAGGTCAATAAAATTCACCGTGAACTCAGCTGGGTTGCCAACATCGAAACATCGCTAAAAGACCAACGCTTCAAACTTTACATTCAGCCAATTGCTCCACTCGACCCCACTAACAAGCAAACCATGTTTGAAGTTCTGCTACGCCTCAAGGATGATGACGGTAATATTATTTCACCCGGGGAATACATTCCTGCAGCCGAACGATTTAACCTCATGCGTGCCGTTGATGTCTGGGTGGTTGCTGAAGTCGTTAAAAAAATTGCGGAAATGCAGGCGACAAATAATTCTACACCCCGTCTGTTTGTCAATCTATCCGCCAACTCAATCATCGACAAATCATTCTGTGATTACATTCTTGAGCTTTTGCAAAGCTACAACATAGCAGATTATTCTATTTGTTTTGAAATCACAGAAACTGCTGCTATTAAAAATATCCAGCAAGCCAGCATCTTCATGCAGGAACTGAAAAATGCACACTGTTTATTTGCTCTGGATGACTTCGGCACCGGCATGTCATCTTTTACTTACTTAAAAAACCTGCCCGTTGATTACCTGAAAATTGATGGCAGCTTTGTCATCAACATGGATAAAAACACAGTTGACCAGGCCATGGTTTCAGCAATTCACCAGATAGGCTGCGTGATGAACATAGAAACCATTGCCGAACACGCTGAAAATGAAACCATCATGGATCATCTGAGAAAAATTGGCGTGACTTATGCGCAGGGCTATCACATTGCAAAACCGGTACCCATCGAAGAGCTGGCCACCATTGCTTCTATGAAATAATCTCAGACATCCTGGTCAACACTGACATACCAACAAACCATTCATAGCAGCGCCGTCTGCACATGAGTTATTTTTGACATAGTTTCAGAGTATTCCAACTGTTATTGATATATGTCAATTTTATTCATAACTCACCTTGTTAGCCTTCCCATCCGATATTTTCTGTAATTCGATAAACTTAGATCATTTGTACTCCTGTCTTATCCTGGAGCCTTTGACTGAGTCTTAAGCCTTAAACCTAGAGATAGAGACATGAAATCACGTACACATTTTTTGAAATACCTGGTTATTTTTTCAATACTTTTAACCAGCTCTGCGGCGTTGGCCAACCAGAAAGGTGACATTTTAGTGCGCGCACGACTGGTCAATGTTAATCCGGATGCAAGCAGCGATATAGACCCAACCCTTAACGTAGAAGATCATTACACGCTGGATATCGATTTCACCTACATGATGAGTAGCAGCTTCGGCATTGAACTGTTACTCGATACGACTTCAACCCATCGCGTTACCATTAACGGCGCTGATGTTATCGAAACCCGGGTGTTACCGCCTTCACTAATCGCGCAATACCACTTCAACCCGAACAGTAAAATTCGCCCGTATATTGGCGCGGGTATTAACTACACATTTTTCCTTCAGGAAGAAACAAAAGGCCCTATTAATGGAGCGAGTGTCAAACTCGATGACTCTATTGGATACGTTGTGCAGGCAGGTATTGACTATGACATTAGTGATGACTGGTTTGTTAACCTGGATATCAAATACATCGATATGGAAACAGAAGC
>QIHT01000221.1 GCA_003229115.1 Gammaproteobacteria bacterium
CCACCATGCAGCGCCTCTGTGTGCCGGCGAGCCGGGTGTTCTACACGGTAATCGCACCTACCTGATGGAAGATAACAACGGCCAGATTATAGAAACCCATTCGGTTTCTGCAGGGCTCGATTACCCGGGTGTCGGGCCGGAACATGCCTGGTTGAAAGATATCGGTCGGGTGAACTATGTGGCTGCGACCGACAAAGAAGCGTTACAGGCGTTTCACCAGTTAACCCTGGTGGAAGGTATCATCCCGGCGCTGGAGTCCAGCCATGCTATGTCCTACGGTGTCAAACAGGCGGCTGAAATGTCGCCGGATCAAAGCCTTATCATCAACCTGTCGGGTCGTGGTGATAAAGATATCAACACCATCGCAAAGATTGAAGGCATCGACCTATGAGTCGGTTGCAAGCGTGTTTCGAGCGTCTCAAATCCGAGTCGAAAACGGCACTGATCCCCTATGTAATGACCGGCGATCCGCAACCCGAGGTGACGCTGCCGTTAATGCACGCCATGGTGGAAGCGGGTGCGAACATCATCGAACTGGGCGCGCCTTTCTCGGATCCGATGGCCGATGGTCCGGTGATTCAGGCGGCAGCCGAGCGCTCACTGGTATTTAATACCAGCCTGCACGATGTTTTCGAGGTGGCCCGCCAGTTCCGTGAGAAAGACCAGCAAACACCGATTGTGATGATGGGTTACCTCAACCCGATCGAAGTCATGGGTTACGAGTCATTTGCCAGACAGGCAGCGCAGAGCGGTATTGACGGTGTCATTACCGTCGACATGCCACCCGAGGAAGCCGATGAGTATATTGCGGCTTTACGTGGTCAAAGTATGGATCCTGTATTTTTGATCGCGCCCACCACCACTGAGCAGCGCATCGAGAAAATAGGCTCGGTGGCGAGCGGTTTCGTTTATTATGTGTCACTGAAAGGCGTTACCGGCGCAGCGACACTGGATGTAGAGGCGGTGGCGCAGCGTTTGAAGCTAATCCGCCAGCATATCGATCTGCCCATAGGTGTGGGTTTTGGCATAGGCGATGCAGATGCGGCGGCGAAGGTTTCGGCCTGTTCGGATGCCGTCGTCGTGGGTAGCGCGATTGTGAAGAGAATGGCTGTGCCGGGCGAAAAAACAGCTACAATCGTGAGAGATGTAACAGATTTGTTAAAATCCATGCGTGAAGCGATGGATGCGACTAAATAGCATAAACGGGTGATTATACGAGGTGCCCTGAAATGAGCTGGTTCGAAAATTTAATGCCATCACGGATTCGTACGGAAGGTACCACCAAGGGTGCTGTGCCCGAGGGTTTGTGGACCAAGTGTGATGCATGCAGCGCAGTGCTATACCGTGCCGAGCTGGAACGCAATCAGGATGTCTGTCCCAAGTGCAACCATCACATGCGTGTGTTTGGCCGGCGACGACTGGATATTTTTCTCGATGAATCACCTCGAGAAGAAATTGCCAACAACCTGATGCCCATCGACAAGCACAAGTTTAAAGATTCTAAAAAATATAAAGACCGTCTTTTAATTGCGCAGAAAAATACCGGCGAAAAAGATGCGCTGATTACCATCAAGGGAAGAGTGAAAGGTGTTGATCTGGTTGCCGCCGCTTTTGATTTCCGTTTCATGGGCGGCTCGATGGGTTCCGTGGTTGGCGAGAAGTTTGTCAGAGCCGCCGAAGTTGCACTCAATGAAAACATTCCGCTGGTTTGCTTCTCGGCCTCCGGTGGAGCACGTATGCAGGAAGCCCTGTTCTCGTTAATGCAAATGGCCAAGACCAGTGCCGTACTGGCGAAGCTGGCCAAAAACAGAATTCCCTACATCTCCGTGCTCACCGACCCGACCATGGGTGGCGTGTCCGCCAGTTTTGCCATGCTGGGTGATGTACACATTGCCGAACCCAAAGCCTTAATCGGTTTTGCCGGTCCTCGAGTTATCGAACAAACCGTGCGCGAAAAACTACCCGAAGGTTTTCAACGCAGCGAATTCCTGCTGGATCATGGTGCTATTGATATGATTGTTGATCGCCGTGACCTCAGAGACAAAATCGCCAGCCTGTGTTTGATGCTGTCAAACCGGCCCGCAGTTCAAACTGGATAGTTGAAAAAACTTTTTGTCCACAGATGAACGCAGATGAACACGGATAAAAACAAACAACCCATTTGCCGCAAATAACGCAAAGGGCGCAAAAATAACAAAACATAATTTGTTTTTAGAGATTTTTTCGCGCCCTTTGCGTTATTTGCGGCCAAAAGATTTTGGCTTTTGCTTTGGTTTTTATCCG
>QIHT01000032.1 GCA_003229115.1 Gammaproteobacteria bacterium
TTCGGCGACGTTTTTGCGTGCCTGTTCGACTGCGGCTTCGGCGTCCCAGCCGTAGGCGTGGCTGCGCGACGCGGGGTTGCCGTAGGTGCTGCTCGGGCCCATGTATTTGATCATCTCGGCAACTACGCGTTCGTCGATGGGGGTGGTCGCGCTGTAGTCCAGATAAATAGGATGACTTGTTTTATCACTCACAACTTATATCTCTCGTTAATTTTTTAAACGTTCTATGGTTAAACATTGGCAGCCAACATCACTGCAGAATTTTTAATTTCCAGTATTTCAGCAAACGCTTTGACGAATGCATCAACCTCAGCCATGACATTATCTTTTCCAAAACTTACTCGCACTGCGCTGGTGGCTAATTCATCGGCTACCGACATGGCCTTTAACACGTGACTCGGTTCGGCTTTGCCACTGGTACAGGCCGAGCCACTGGATACTGCAAAACCGTGCCGATCCAGTTGCATCAACAAGGTCTCTCCATCAAAACCACAGGTGCCAAATTGCAATGTGTTTGGCAGACGCTCACTGTTTTGCGAGAATATTTCTACGCCTTCAAATGCCTGCAGTTTATTTTCCAGTGCGTCGCGTAAAACGCGAACATGTACAGCGCGCTGGTCCCGTTCTTTTTTTGCCAGTTCAGCTGCAGCACCAAAACCTGTAATCGCGGCGACGTTTTCTGTTCCCGCACGCAGGCCTTTTTCCTGCGAACCACCGTGTTGCATTGAATGCAGTGGCAACTGTTTGTCCAGAATCAGTGCACCTGCGCCCATCGGACCATAAATCTTGTGTGCAGACAGTGTCATAGCATGCACACCGCTTTGCGCAAAACTGATATCAATTTTGCCTGCAGCCTGTGAAGCATCGGTGTGAAACCAGACACCTCTATCACGTGCCAGTTTTGCGAGTGATTGAATGTCCTGTATCACTCCGGTTTCATTGTTCGCACTCATCACTGATATCAGTGATGGTTTATTCTTTATTACCTGTTGCAATGCATCACCGGTGACACGCCCTTCACTATCCACCGCAATGTAATCAACTTCACAGTCACACATCGCTGCCGGTTCAAGCATGGACATGTGTTCAATCGCGCTTATGGCGATACGATTAATGCCCGGCTCTGCACACAAACCTTTTATCAACAGGTTGTTGGCTTCTGTGCCGCCACTGGTAAACACCACTTGTTCGGCACGCGCATCGACCAGTGCGGCTACCTGTTCGCGTGCATTTTCAATGGCATCACGTTGCAGGCGGCCAAAGCGGTGCAAGCTTGAAGGATTTCCATTAACCGCACCCATATAGGGTTGCATGGCCTCAAGGACTTTTTCGTGCAACGGTGTTGTTGCGTTGTAATCAAGATAGACGGCCACGACCAGTACCTTCGACTACGCTGAAGCGCTTACCGCGTCCTGTCGTATGGACACTTCCTTAACTTTCTGATTGGTCATTACTTCTGCCAGTGAAATACCATCCAGAAATTCTCTAATTTCGTTACTGAGCTCCTGCCACAAATCGTGTGTCAGGCACTGGTAATCGCCATCACAGGCATCAGAATCACCGCAACCCGCCATTTTCACCGATTCATCTACTGCGAGGATAATGTCAGAAACACTGATTTCGGCGGCATTTCTCTGCAGGCTATATCCACCGCCCGGACCGCGGGTGCTGCTGACAATGTCATTGCGCCTCAATTTGGCGAATAGTTGCTCGAGATATGAGAGAGAAATGCATTGCCGCTCGGAAATGGCAGCCAGTGAAACCGGCCCTTTTCCCTGGTGGAAAGCAAGATCCAGTACTGCTGTGACCGCATAGCGGCCTTTTGTGGTTAAGCGCATTATCCATACCTAATCAATAGATTAGGCTAATTTTACTTAATCCCGACTATTTTAGTCAAGTATTATGGCACTACCCAGAATAGGTAGATGGGAGGGAAAATGGGGTAGCTAGCGCTTGAAAAAACCGATTTACAGCGGCTACGCGACAACCTTTGTAGGGTGGGCATTGCCCACCATCACCCATGTCGGGCAATGCCCGACCTACGAATTCGTAACTGTTCACAAATAAAGTTAAAAGCTTTCACCACAGAGGCACAGAGTACACCGAGAAGGGCTTTGTGTTG
>QIHT01000202.1 GCA_003229115.1 Gammaproteobacteria bacterium
CAACGCTGCTTCGTCGCCTGTTCGGCGTCCTGAAGCGCCTGAACCGAACAATCGGCCCCGGCGGGTTTGCTGTGCATGGTAAAAACGGTGTTACCGATCACTGACGATGTCAACGCCATTCCGGTCTGGATCATCTGATCCGGGAGCACGGGTTACTGGATTTCAGCTTACTTCTGCTCCCGGATAAGCTTAGCTCGGTCTGACCCCGTTAGATCTGGTTGAAGTGTGAATAGCTTTAATGCTGGTATTTCAGGCTTCACGTTCATGGTTCGACAAGCTCACCACGAACGTGAAGCCTTGTACGTGGTGAAGTCTGGTAAACGTGAAGCCTTGTATGCGGCGAAGTCTGGTAAACGTGAAGCCTTCTCTGGTTCCCACGCTCTGCGCAATGGCATTCATATAAAAAGCAAAATACCCAGAAAAAAATGGATTCAAGTTTTATATCAGTGAGTTGAAGAGGATTTATTTTACCACAATAAAATAATTGACTATAAACAGCCAATCTGCCAATATAGGGACAGGGCAATGTCGCTAGCACAGATTGAGCATAAAATGTCACCAAAGATCACCCGAGCGCTGACCTTATCAGGCCGGTATTTTTCAAAAAAAGATCTGATTCATGTTCAGCAAACTTTAAAAACCTATCCCGATCTTAGTCTGACAGAACTAGCGGCTACATTGTGTGAGAACCTGCACTGGACAACCGCCCGGGGTCGTAACAAAATCAACGCCTGTCTCAAGGCGCTTGAGATGATGCAGAAGCTGGATCTGGTGGTCTTGCCCGTCCGCGCACCCCGAAAAAAAAGACAGCCCAAAACCGTGGTCTGGACAGCCCAATCGATGCCGGGCAATGAAGTAGCCTGCGATTTATCGGCATTGAGCAATGTGCGTCTTGAACAGGTCACCGAAAAAGCAGATGTTGATTTATGGAAGGAACTGATTGATCGCTATCACTATTTGAGTTATCACCATCCCATCGGGGCGTCTCTAAAATACTTTATCGTGGCCGATTACCCGCAGCGGCAAATTCTCGGTTGCCTGCTTTTCTCTGCCGCCACCTGGCATATAAAAGATCGTGACCAGTGGATAGACTGGACGAAGCAGGACAGAGAAAAACGCCTGAACCTGGTGGTCAACAATAAACGCTTTCTCGTTCTTCCGTGGGTAAACGTGCCCAATTTAGCCAGCCATGCTCTGGCCCTGTCCCTGCGGCAATTGCGTGAGCACTGGCATCAGGCGCATGGCTACCGCCCCGTATTGGTTGAGACCTTTGTTGATGATGCACGCTATAAAGGCTCCTGCTATCAGGCGGCCAACTGGCAATGCATTGGTAAAACCAGCGGCAAAGATTGGAAGGATAAAATCCACCCTCAGAACAAGGCCGGCACGGTTAAATCCATCTGGGTTTATCCATTACAATACAATTATCAGGCCATCCTTAAAGGCGAACCGGTCACGTACAAAAAAACAGTGGTTGATGCGAATTTTCTTCAACTATGGGGCAAAGTCTCAACCATTATCTCAACGCTGTGCCTTGACTACGATGACCGCTGGCAGAAACGTAAGCGGGTGATTGATTCAATGTTACTGGTTTTTCTAATCTTTCGGCTGGTCTTTTCAAAAAACAGTCAGGGCTATGGCACAACGATTACCGAGTTCTGGCATAACTGCCATCGCATGAAGTTCCCGCTGCCGCAAAAACACCCCATCGCCGCTTCAGCCTTTACCGAGGCACGCAAAAAACTGGATGCCACGATTTTCAAAGATCTGAATAAACAGATCATTCAGGCCTGCGGCGACAGGCCGGAGGATTTATGGCGGGGGCATCGTTTATTTGCCATTGATGGGAGCAAAATCAACCTGCCCCGTGAATTACTAAACGCCGGTTATCAGACGCCGCAGGAAAACAAACACTATCCACAGGGCCTGTTAAGCTGCTGTTATAAACTTAAATCAAACGTCCCCTATGACTTTAATCTAGTCAGTCATCGTAATGAGCGTCGCTGTGCAGATCAACATCTAAAGGCACTACAGGCCAATGATGTGTGCGTCTATGACCGAGGGTATTTCTCCTACGCCTCGTTAAATTTGCACCACCTTGCCGGTGTCCACCC
>QIHT01000250.1 GCA_003229115.1 Gammaproteobacteria bacterium
CGCCAGTAAGCGACTGCTTTCAATAGCAATTTCAGCCTCATGCTCCGAGGGTGTGACGATTTCATGCTGATTTTTTGCGGCCATAGCGATAATCCTTCCTTCAATTAGCTCTTATTGAGCCTAACTTCAATAATTAGTGCCCGCCCGAAAACTATCTAACCTCATGATTTAATATAAAAAATCACTCCATTCCTGGCGCGAAGAAAGGTACAATGAAACACGCCATTCACTGAAAACCTGCAAAAAACCGCCTTTTTTCAGTTTTCCCCATAAAACTTCGAGGATTGACCGATGCGCTACATGAAAAACCCGCAACTTCATTTTGGCGAAGTCAATATTGCCGACATCCATATCGATGCGCGTTCCCGCGATGATGTTCCGGCCATCCTCAAGGGATTGCAATATATTTACACCCATGATGCCGCACGAAAAAAAGTATTCAGTACACTTGAGGCCATCATTGACCCATCCGTCAGCACCGAGGTTGGACGCCCGGGCATGGAATTGTGGAAGATTTTTGTATTGGCAACCGTGAAGCTGGGCCTGAATTGTGATTTTGACCGACTGCAAGAACTCGCGAATCAACATAATACCCTTCGTCAAATGTTAGGGCATTCAGGCTGGGAAGATACGACTGCTTATAAATTGCAAACCATTATTGATAACGTTTCAGCACTCAAACCTTCTGTGCTGGCAGAGATCAATCAGGTGATTGTCGAGTCAGGTCATGAGGTCGCAAAAAAAAAGCCTGGCGAAACATTACGAACGCGCTGTGACTCCTTTGTGGTTGAAACAGATGTGCATTACCCGACAGACATCAACTTGTTATGGGATGCGATGCGCAAGATCATTGAGTTAACTGGAAAGGCCTGTGAAAGCGAAAACCTGAATGGCTGGCGACAATACCGCTTTAATCAGAAGCAACTTAAAAAACGCTACCGAAAAGCGCAAAAGATCAAGCACTCCACCGCCAAAGATGAAAAGAAAAAAGCGCTCCGGTGCGAAGAGGTTCACCAGACTTATCGAACGTATTTATTCGAAGCAGAACGCCTGATTGAAAAAATCAAGACAACACTAAAAGCGTTAAATGATCCGGGTAACGTGTTTCAGGCCGAGCAAATAGTGCACTATATCCAGCATGCAGAGCGTCAAATCGACCAAATTGACCGGCGGGTATTGAAAGGGGAGGTTATCTCACATAACGAAAAAGTCTTTTCCATTTTCGAAGAACATACCGAGTGGGTATGCAAGGGAAAAGCAGGGGTTCCCGTAGAATTAGGCGTTCGTGTGAGCATCCTGGAAGATCAGTATCAGTTTGTTTTACACCATCGTATTATGTGGAAAGAGACCGATGACAAGGTCGCCGTCCCCATCATTGAAGCAGCCAAACAACGCTATCCACTGATTAATCAGTGTAGTTTTGATAAAGGCTATTACTCAAAAGACAATGTTATCGAATTAAACAAACATCTGGATCAGGTAATTTTGCCGAAAAAAGGTCGTTGTAATAAAGACGAAAAAGCATGGCAAGAGAGCGACATTTTTGGTGAAGCAAGACGCCGCCACTCTGGAGTAGAAGCGTGCATCAACAATCTTGAGATACGGGGATTAAACCGCTGTCGGTCTTATGGGCGAGATGGATTCGAACGGCATGTGGCCCTGTCCATCGTTGCCACCAACCTTCATCGCATTGGTTTGCTTTTACAGCGTAAAGAGTTAGCTCGTCTGCGACGGCACGAACGACGACAGCAGAACCCACGTTTAGCCGCCTGACCGGTATCCACCGGCCGTATTTTAGGTTTGATGTCGTACGGCAGGCTATGCGTTGGCCGAATTTCGTAAAACGCGCACAATGTTGTCCAATGGTACTGAAATGCCTCTCAAAACACGTCATTATATCTACTGAAATAATAGATGAATTAACTTCGCCCGAAATCGTGGCTTGTTTCTGGAGTTTTCGGGCTGGCACTAATTAAATCATGGTAAACCACCGCCTTTGGCGGTGAGACACGAATAGGCTCTGCCGTCACGGAGTGCGTATAGGAATCAATTACTCTGAC
>QIHT01000182.1 GCA_003229115.1 Gammaproteobacteria bacterium
ATCAAAAGGAAAGTCGAGTGATTACATTCAGTCCCTGATCGATGGTGCACTTACCGGCCGTGACGCTGTACCAACTGCTTTGGCGGGCCCCGATGGCAAGCTTGATACGCGTTTGCTTTTGAAGTCGGTAATGCCGAAAAAAAATGCAGCCAAAGTGGGCGATCATTCAGGTGGTTACATGGCAGCTTTGGAAAGTGAAAGTCGATCTCTTTCTTTGAAAAACTCAAAACCCGGTGATTCTGCGAAATCGAAAAAGAAAAGAAGGTATATCGTTGTTCGCAAGGGCGACAACCTGAGCAAAATCGCTTTACGCGTTTATGGCGACCCCTTGGGCTTTGCCAGGATTTACCGCGCCAATCGTAATATACTGGCCAATGCCAACATATTATCAATCGGCCAGCGCCTGGTTATTCCGCGTTAAGTGCTGGCGCTGCGGGTTCCCATGTTTGTTTTGAAGCCGCAGCGGAGACGGCCATAGCCGTCGACTGGGCCATCATGCTGGAAGCATGTCTTCGACATGACGAGGCCCCGGCGCGCAATCGCGCCGCCCCCGCAGAGCATTTTTGCAAAGCAAAAATTTGCGTGAGCGCAACCCCAACCCTCACAGCATACCTCCAACCACAATCTCCAACTTTCCAGCATGGCAATTTCACATAATCCGGTAGCTGTCACCGTAACCGTGTCAGCTACGCCCGAGGAAGACCAGAGGTAGTCCGGTTCCTGTCATCGTAATACCCAATTAATCACTTTTATGTCACTTTTATTTTACAGTATAAAGTTTATCTATCACTTTTATTTTACAGTATAAAGGTTTTATATCACTTTTATTTTATAGTATAAGGCTTTTATGTCATTTTTGTTTTACAGTATAAAATAAAAGAACATGTTAGATTCTTCTTAAGGTGTATCTACGGGTGCAATTTGTCTCTCTCGTGCCTTAAAAAAGGAATCCCAAATGAAAACCAAGAAATTTAAATTGACGCTTAGCCTGCTCCTGCTCGCGTCAACAACACTGGCTGGAGCTTCGGCGCAGGCTGGGGACCACACATCATCACTATTTAGCAACTTCTACCTAAGTGGCAAAATCGGTGCTTCGACACTCGGTCATGTTATTGAACGTAACACTGCCGGTTTTGTGTTGCCAGTGCCTGATGTCGGCGGTGTGTCATCTGTTGAAAATACAGATTTTTCAGGTGGGGTGGCTATCGGCTATCAACAAAATATCTTTAATGATCAGTTTTATCTGGGGCTTGAAGGTTTTTTCAATTTTGAAAATGGTTCAACCAGAAACATCAATGGCGTCCTGATAACTGATATTGATCTGAATTACACCTATGGTGGGCGCCTGATTGGTGGTGTAAATGTCACCAAAGGTTTTTCGCTTTATGTGCACGGCGGTGTAACTGTTCTGGATTTCGACATAAGAAACGCTTACACATTCGCGCCTCCCGTCAGAACAAGATCATCAACTGAGACTGCTTTTTCATATGGTGCGGGTGCAAGTTACGAGTTGACGGATGCCGTATCTGTCTTCGCCGAATTTACGCAGATCACTGATGTGGGTTTTGGCGGCATCCCGGAGGTTGCTGGTGGAACCGGTCGTGTTAACCCCAATGAATTGGATCTGAGAACTGTGTCATTGGGCTTTAAGTTCTCCTTCTAGACAGTGTCGTCAGATTGAGGGTTTGTTGATTTTTGTATCCATAGTACGATGGCGGTGATTTGGCATTCTGCGAGGAATGATGCGGTTGACCGATCGTTCCAGATCGGGAGTTTAACTCCCGATCGGCTGGGTAGAGCAATATCGATTCAACGAAGAATCCGCAGCGAGGGCGGTCATAGCCGTCGACTGGGCCATCATGCTGGAAGCATGTCTTCGACATGACGAGGCCCCGGCGCGCAATCGCGCCGCCCCCGCGGAGCATTTTTGCAAAGCAAAAGTTTGCGTGAGCGCAAACCCAACCCTAACCGCATGTTTCCAGCCGCAATCTCAAACCTTCCGGTATGACAATTTCACATAATTCGGTAGCTGTCACCGTAAC
>QIHT01000009.1 GCA_003229115.1 Gammaproteobacteria bacterium
GCACTGGCTGACCGTCGTGCGCAGGCCGTTAAACGTTTGCTAATGTTCCAGGGAGCTTCCAGTGGCCAGATTACGATTATCAGTTACGGAGAAGAAAAGCCGGCAGCCATGGGGCATGATGACGAAGCCTGGCGTTTGAATCGTCGTGCAGAACTGGTTTATCAATAATCTGTTAGCAAGCTAACCGAGGTCTGAAAAATGCTTAAGCGTTTTATTTTCATAATATGCATTGTTATAGGTTTTGATGCATCCGTTTATGCGAAGGAAGTTGACGTCATCTCCATGATGAGCGTAACGTCTTGAGCGCATGGAAAGACTGATGAGTTCGGAAGTGCTAATGGAGCAAGCTCAGCAAATGGAAATGTTACGCGAGGAAATAACCCTGCTGCGTGAACAAATTGACCAGCAGAGTTATGAGCTGGATACCATCAAGCAGCGTCAACGCAGTTTGTATCTCGACATGGATCGCCGATTACAGGGCGTTGAAACGGGAAGCCGAGCTTCAAATACCATCTCGTCTCCAGTACCACCACCGGTTTCAGGTGGCAGCTCGGTTAATGCCGGGCCGGGTGGCAAGGGATCCGGCAATAAAGGTGTTGCCGCTATGCCAGCGGGTGGTGATAAAAACGGCAAGCCCAGTTACGACAAAGCTTTTGGTTTATTGAAAGACGGCAGCTACAAGCAGTCAATCACCGCTTTCGGTGGCTTCCTTAAAACTTACCCCGAGAGCAAGTATGCGGACAATGCCCAATACTGGTTAGGTGAAGCTAATTATGCCTATAGACAGTATAAGCAGGCACTCAGTGAGTTTCAGAGCCTGATAGCGAAATACCCGGGCAGCCTGAAAATACCCGGAGCACGTTTAAAAATCGGTTATGTCTATTATGAACTGAAGAACTGGTCTGCCGCACGCGACAGCTTGCAGCAGGTGATCCAGTTGTTTCCAGAAGCCAATGTGGCAGTTGTTTCCAGAAGCCAATGTGGCCAAAAAGGCACAGGAGCGTTTGAACAGAATGAAGCGCGAAGGCCACTAAAAAAGACAGTTTTTAGACACAGAGGGCACCGAGTGCACAGAGAAAAACAGGCTCTTTCTGTCATTGCTGTGCAATCGCTCGCGATGACCTACCAGGAAACGCTGTGATCTCTGCGGCAAATAATAATGTTAGCCAGTATGTAGGTCGGGCATTGCCCGACATGGATGATGGTGGGCAATGCCCACCCTACGTCTCGTAATGGCAGAAGTGGTCTGTAACCAAAACCTGTTTTCCTCTGTGTGCTCTGTGACCTCTGTGGCAAATAATAATGTCAGCCAGTATGATGATTTGTAATCATGTCGACTCATTCTGAACAACTCCGAATTACCGAAATTTTCTTTTCCTTGCAGGGTGAAGCCAGAACAATGGGTTACCCCACGGTTTTTATTCGTCTTACCGGCTGTCCGCTTCGTTGCCAATATTGTGATACCGCCTACGCCTTCACAGGAGGTGAGTGGCTGGATTTTAACGCCATTCTTGAAATGGTCGGTAAGTACAAAGCAAAATACGTCACAGTCACCGGGGGAGAGCCCCTGGCGCAAAAAAACTGCAAGGTTCTGCTGAAAATGCTGTGTGATTCAGATTACGAGGTTTCACTGGAAACCAGTGGCGCTATCAGTGTGGCGGGTATTGACTCCAGAGTGAGCAAAGTGATGGATATTAAAACACCGGGTTCTGGAGAGGTTGAAAAAAATCTGGCGGAGAACATCGAGTTACTCAGTGGCAAAGACCAGGTTAAATTTGTCATCTGTGATGAGCCGGATTATCTGTGGGCAAGGGATATGCTCGCTGAGCATCAAATGGCTGACAGATTCGAGGTTTTATTCTCGCCCAGTCATGAAGAGCTGGGCGCGGAGGTGCTGGCAGACTGGATATTGCGTGATCAGTTAGCCGTGCGCTTGCAAATTCAGTTACACAAATATCTCTGGGGCAATGCGCCCGGTCGATAGTGCTATGAGTCAACAGCCAAAAGCAGTTGTACTTTTCTCAGGCGGACTGGATTCGACCACGTTGTTAGCCATGGCGAGCCGTAATTACGAATGTCATGCGATTAGTTTTAATTACCGGCAGCGTCATATTTCGGAACTTGAGGCTGCTCGCGAAATAAGCCAGCAATCAGGCATCAAGCACCAGATCATAGCACTTGATGAGGGTGTTCTGGCGGGGTCAGCTTTGACGGATCCTGATATCAAGGTGCCCGATACTCTGGCTGAAGGTATTCCCGTGACTTACGTGCCTGCGCGAAACACGGTTTTTCTGGCGCATGCACTGGCAGTCGCGGAAGTCATCGGTTCAACCGATATTTTCATCGGCGTCAATGCGGTGGATTACTCGGGATATCCGGATTGTCGGCCAGAGTATATCGAGGCATTTTCAAAGATGGCTAACCTGGCAACCAAAGCCAGCGTGGAAGGCCAGCATCTGGTGATACATACCCCGCTTATCAGTCTGAGCAAAGCAGAGATCATACAGGCAGGGATTGAGCTGGGGATTGATTATGAACGCACGGTTTCATGTTATCAGGCTGATGCAGAAGGCAGGGCCTGTGGTGTGTGTGATTCATGCAGACTCAGAAAACAGGGTTTTGAGGCTGCGGGTATTGAAGATCCAACCCGTTATCGATAAGCCTGTCTGGACTATTCACGAGGGTCTGTCAGTAGCGTTTGTTTTTCACTGGCAGTCCAAGTATCATACGCGCCCTAGACGATGTGGCTAAGTCTCTTGATTAGACTGCATGCCTGGTCGTAATTAGTTGTTTCTGAAAAACGTTGGGTGCATGGATGTACCCACATTTGCCGGTAGGCAAATGGGAGCAACAAACAATGCAAGTAAAATCATACTTTTACGTTAAGCATTTTTGTTGCGACTCCTGAATAAGCCAGAAGGCTTATTTCAGGAATGATAAAACAGGGCCGTTAGCTCAGTTGGTAGAGCACCGGACTTTTAATCCGATGGTCGAGCGTTCAAGTCGCTCACGGCCCACCATCTTATTGTTAGTGGCGAGGGACTAGTGGCGAGTGGCCAAGTCTCAAGCTTGTGTTTTTTCCTCGTCCCTCGTCCCTCGCCACTAGATACTAGATACTAGCCCCTTGTATCCGGACATAAAAAAGCCCCGCAGAAGCGGGGCTTTTGTTTTCAGCGATTGTTAGCTTACTTGCGTTGGCTGGGGCCATTTAATTCCAGACCATTACTCATGTAGGTGTGGAAGTACTCCAGGGCGCTGTATTCATCGCTTTGTGCTTTGAATGGTTTTGCGCGTACCTGCTTGTTACAACCACCATAGCGGCGTTGTATGGTGCCCATGCCATCACCCTTCTTGGATTTTCCGGCCCACTTGTTGCGGTAAACTGGAAAGCCTGTGGTATGACCCAGTGCCGGACTGAGGATGTCAGCGCGGATTTTGCTGCCCGGATAGTGATAATGACAATCAGCGCAGGACATGTTCAGTTGCCCGCGTTTGGCATAGAAGTGTTTCTTGCCACGATTATAGGCTGCGATAGCTTTAGGGTCATTAGGTACTTTGACGTTGCCCTTATGTCCGCGCGACTGGTAAGAGATGTATGCACTGACATAGGTGATGTTGCCTTTTTTCCATTTGTAAGGTTTCTCGCCATTGTCTTTCAGGCATTTGTTGATATCACCTTCCAGTGTCACAACTTTACCCGAAGCTTTATCCCATTTCGGGTAATCCTGTTTAATGCCTTTTTTGTAGTTGGGGAAACAGTCAGCAAAACCCTTGCCATTAGCAAATTTTTTGTTGAACAAA
>QIHT01000050.1 GCA_003229115.1 Gammaproteobacteria bacterium
AAACTGGTTGCACTCTCCCCCATCGAATCCGGCGGCCTGTTTGGCAATCTTGTTGATGAAATTAAATTGTTGTTTGAATAACGCAGAGGAAGCAGAGGAATAGAGAAAGTGGTTAGGGAAAAAATAAAATGACCGGGCACCACCACACATCGGCCCCCTGCCAAAAACAAACGAATTAATGGCGTAACAGCTTATTGTATATAGGGAAAACTGATATAGATGAAATTGGGTTGAACCTGGCGCAAGCCCTATACTCGAACAAACACAGGCTAGTTTAATTCGGCTTTACTCCACAACGAGGCGACCATGCATACAAAACGCTCATAAGTGTTCGGGATTTTAAACATGTAAAATCAAGCAGTTAGATATTTCACCCTTAAATGCTACTGCTGCAGCCGGTGTAACGAAAAAAGTTATTTACACTATTCAGACAGCACTTAAATGTGCTTGGTCATGTTTATATCCACCATGGCAGCATATATTTAACTTATTGATATTACACAAAATAAATCCCGAACACCTATGACAAAACGCTTATTCACCGTGATTATTATTCTGCTGGCGGCTGTACTGCTGACCAGCTGCACCTCATCATTTGTGGTACAAGTCAGCGCCATTGCCGACCCCGCAGCCAACACAAACAACAAACGCTACGTACTGGTCAACGGCAACACCGAAGGACAGGAAGACGACCTCTTTTTCCGCGAATTCAGCGCGTACTTTATCCCGATACTGAAAGAAAAAGGTTATCAGCGCGTAGACTCCCGCAAAGATGCCGACATGGAAATTTTCTTTCGATATGCCATATCTGAAGGTCGTACCGGCGTTAATACCTTCGCCCGCCCCATCTACGAAACCATCGGTGGCAACACCATCAACATCACCCGAACCCGAACCAATGAAGCCGGTGCGACCACCACCACACGCAGCACCGTCTACGTCCCCCTGCAAACAATCTACGCTGGTATCATTCTCGAAAGTCGCAGCTACACCGTATACACCAGCAGCGCCGCACTGGAAGCCTACAAAATCAAACCGGCCGGAAAAATTCTCTGGAAAACCCTGATGAACATCACCACCGACTCCAACGACCTGCGCACCACCATACCCATTATGGCTGCCGCCGCCGCACCCTACCTTGCAGGCAACAGTGGAGCGGCCAAGAAAATCCGACTCACACAGGATGACCCAAAAATCAGTGCCATCAGAAAAAATGCGGGGCAGTAATTTTACTTTGTCGTGCTAACCGATGGTCTCGACCCATGCTCCTGCGTGGGGATGCATATCGTGCCGACGTTTTAGTGCAGTATGGATTCCCACGCGGAGCATGGGAACCAGAAATGCGTTTTGTCATCGATACAACCGACGATTTTTTGAACGAGCAATCCCTAACAGATTGTTAAATCTGGCTATTATTCATGCGCCCATCAAATCATGCTGAGCTAAATGCAGAGGCATGATACATAATGGAAATACCATCTATCAGGTCAATGACCTCAAGGTAGGGTTGATAACCGGTAGAATGTACGAATATTTATCCGGAATGCCGGAAGTTTACGCACGCCGGATGCTACATTTGAAATTCCAGACAGAAAATGGGCACAATCGGATAGCAGGAAATTCCAAAAATTTCCCGACATGAATTTATTGATCACCTGACTTAGCCTCTATGATATAGAACTATCTTCGGCCACCAGCGTTGCAGTGTTATTTGGGCAGGCTCTTCCTGAGATGTTTTATGTACTCATTCCTTAAGGACGTTAACCAGGGGCCATTTTTCAGGGTTAAAAAATGAATCTGGCAGACTTTCAGGAAGAGGGTTTTCACTACATTCTCTTTTTCGTTTTTCAATCAATTCAGGTGAAAAATCAGTTTCTTTAAAACGAAAAACGCGATAAACGCCACAATCTCCAGTACCTCTGGAAAGCGTTACAATTGACAGTTGAGCATTTTCCTCATTAAATTTCAGGTGACCAAAAATTTCATTACGTTTATCGGTATTTTCG
>QIHT01000125.1 GCA_003229115.1 Gammaproteobacteria bacterium
CAGATTTTCCAGCACCCAGGCGAGATGCGGCGGATCAATGCGAAACATGGTGGAGCACATGCAGACATTGGGCGACATGAAATGGACATTTTTACCTTCATGCTGATGTTGCGCATGCAGCCGATTCACCAGATTGAGCTCGGTTGCCACCAGCCAGCGGGTATCCGGCTCGGCACTGGCAATGGTGTTGATAATGTATTCGGTGGAGCCTACGTAATCAGACTTCTGACAGACCTCATAAGGGCTTTCCGGGTGTGAAATGATTCGGGTATCGGGGTATCTCTGTTTGAAATTATCGATCTGTTCCGGCTGGAACATTTGATGCACTGAACAAAAACCTTTCCACAAAATAATTCTGGCTTGCTTGATGGCTTCAGCCGTTAAACCACCCATCGGTTGGTCAAAATCCCACACCACCATTTCATCCAGTGGAATGCCCATAGTTGCCCCGGTATTTCGCCCGAGATGCTGGTCGGGGAAAAACAGTACCTTTTCGCGCCGCTCAAAACACCAGTCCAGCACATGACGCGCATTGGTCGAGGTGCAGACAATACCACCGTGCTCGCCACAAAAAGATTTGAGGTCGGCGGCGGAGTTTATATAGGTGACCGGACTCACCATTTCATTCGGATCCAGAACCTGCGAAAGCTCCTGCCAGGCTTTTTCCACTTTGCGAAGATCCGCCATATCCGCCATGGAACAACCTGCGGCCATATCAGGAAGAATGGAAACCTGGTCGGGACGGGAAAGAATATCGGCCACTTCGGCCATGAAATGCACACCACAAAAAATGATGTACTCGGCACTGGATTGCGCCGCTTCGCGGGATAATTTTAACGAATCGCCTGAAAAATCAGCATGCCTGAAAACCTCATCGCGCTGATAGTGGTGTCCCAGAATCACCACCCTGTCGCCCAGTGCCTGTTTGGCGCTGAGAATACGATCTTCACACTCAAGATCATCCAGCAAGGTATAGGGTTGTACGGCTGCGTTCATCGCTGTGGGGCAGGAAATAACATTCAACCCGAGATTACGGCTTTCACCTGAAAGTGCAACCACTCAAAGGGGGTAGTTGGGGGGTGATTTGTCCACAGATGAACACAGATAAACGCGGATAAAAGCTAAGGCAAAAGCAAAATCTTTTTGCCGCAAATAACGCAAAGGGCGCGAATAAATCTTTAAAAACAAATGTTGTTTTTGTTTTTTTCGCGCCCTTTGCGTTATTTGCGGCAAATGGGTTGTTTGTTTTTATCCGTGTTTATCTGTGGATAAAACTACTTATGACTTACTTTCTTCTGTTTCAACCTTACGCAAACGAAGGTTCAGCTCTTTCAACTGCGCACTCGACACCGGTGCGGGCGCTGAAGTCAGCGGGCAGGCTGCGGTCTGGGTTTTCGGGAAGGCCATGACATCGCGAATCGAACTCGCGCCAGTCATTAACATGATCAAACGGTCCAGGCCAAAGGCGATGCCGGCATGGGGTGGGCAGCCATATTTCAGCGCAGTCAGCAGGAAACCAAATTTGTCTTCGGCTTCTTCGTCCGAAATATTCAACACTTCAAACACCGCTTTTTGCATATCGGTATCGTGAATACGCACCGAGCCGCCACCGAGTTCAGTGCCGTTGAGCACCATGTCATAAGCTCGCGAAAGCGTATCCGAACCGCCCGATTTGAGCTCGTCCGGGGAAGTGGTTGAAGGCGCAGTAAACGGGTGGTGCTTACCGTCATCTTCGAACATGGGGAAATCAACCACCCACAACGGCGCCCACTCATCGCCAACCATGTCACGGTCGTGGCCTAACTTAACGCGCAGTGCGCCAATGGATTCATTCACGACTCGGGTTTCACCTGCACCGAAGAACAGAATGTCCCCCGACTCGGTACCGGTTTTTTCAATGATAGAAGCCAGTACTTCATCAGGCAGGAATTTAACGATGGGTGACTGCAGGCCATCACGACCACCATCCACGTCATTCACTTTAATCCATGCCAGGCCTTTAGCGCCGTAGCGTCCAACATAGTCAGTGTATGCATCAATCTCTTTGCGCGAAAGCGACCCTCCCTGTGGCAACCTCAATACAACAATACGTCCATTGGGGTCGTTGGCTGGGCCAGAGAAAACCTTGAATTCAACCTGTTTCATTTCTTCGGCGAGATCAATCAGTTCGAGTGGAATTCGCAAATCCGGTTTATCCGAACCATAGCGCAACATGGCTTCAGCATAAGTCATGCGCGGGAACGGATTGGGCAAATCCACATTCAGCACTGCTTTAAACAGACCACGCATCATATCTTCGTTAACCTGCATCACCGCGTCTTCATCCATAAATGAAGTTTCGATATCGAGCTGGGTAAATTCAGGCTGACGATCGGCACGTAAATCTTCATCACGGAAACAACGCACAATCTGGTAGTAGCGATCAATACCCGACATCATTAATAATTGTTTGAACAATTGTGGTGATTGCGGCAAAGCAAAAAAACTACCCGGGTAGGTACGACTCGGCACCAGATAATCACGCGCACCTTCCGGCGTTGCCTTGGTCAACATCGGTGTTTCGATATCCCAGAAACCATTTTCATCGAGATACGAGCGTAAGTAGCGAGTCACCTGACTACGCAGTTTCATACGCTGCTGCATCTCATCACGACGCAGATCGATATAGCGGTAACGCAAACGCAGGTCATCGTGCACATCAGTATCATCGAGCTGGAAGGGCGGTGTTTCGGCAGCATTCAAGACTTCAAGCTCGAGCCCCAGTACCTCGATTTTTCCGGTCGCCAGTTTATTGTTAATCGCATTTTCATCACGCGCCCGAACCAGACCCTTGATGCGTAAAACATGCTCATTTCGGACATGCTCGGCAGTCGCAAAGACATCGGCTCTATCAGGATCAAACACCACCTGAACCAGACCTTCACGGTCACGCAAATCAACGAATATCACGCCACCATGGTCACGCCGACGGTTGACCCAACCGCACAGGGTAACCTCTTGATCCAGTAATGATTCTGTAACTTGTCCGCAATAATGACTGCGCATGGTGATTCCGATTGAATGCTAAAAATGGGGAGTGAATGTTAAGGGCTAGGCCCTTGATTAGCAATAATTTTTCTATTTTTCCTGTTATTTATGGTGTTTTCTGATTTGCCTTCGTGGTCTGATAGCCATTGTTTCGCCTTGCTGGCGAGTTACTTTATTTTGCTTGTCCAACACTACTGTCCGGAATAATTATCAAAAAGCGAATACCCCCTGTAATCGGGTCAATTCCTCGCGTTCCCTTCGCCGTCGTCGCGTGATGTAGTATTGCGTTTCAGGTCGCTGGAACAAGCCTGTTTTAAGTGCGCTAAGGCATAGCGAAAATACGTCGCTGATCCCCCTTGATTTTCGGTACAAATAAAGCAAAAGGTACGTAATCAGTGCGATATAAATCTGAGTTCTTACCGCGTTTTCACTGCGACCTAAAAAACGCTTAATCTTCAGGTTTTGTTTTATCCATTTAAAAAACAACTCAATATCCCAGCGCTGCTTGTACAACTGCGCAATCTCCTGTGCTGAGCGGGAGAAGTCATTCGTCACCAGCACCATGGGGGT
>QIHT01000001.1 GCA_003229115.1 Gammaproteobacteria bacterium
ATGAGATTCTGGCAGAAAAACCCACAACAATTACCGGCGAGGGGGGCGATATCACCCTGCTCCCGGTTTTGCAGGAGCACGGCAATATCACAACATTCGGGTTTCGTATCGGCAGTTTTTTATACTCCTGTGACGTTTCCGGATTTGGTGATCAAAGCATTTCTCATCTTGCCAACCTTGATGTGTGGATAGTTGACGCTTTGCGCCGAAAAACCCACCCGTCCCATTTAAACCTTGAGCAAAGCCTTGCATGGATAAAGCGCGTAAAACCCAAACAGGCAATTTTGACCAATCTGCACATTGATCTGGATTATAAAACCTTAAAATCCGAAACACCCGATAATGTCACACCGGTATATGACGGCATGAGAATTGACATCAATACCGGTAAAATTTTATTTTAAATAGCAACAGTCGGGCAGGGTGAAAACACCACGGATCCTAGCGCCTATCGGCTGTGCTGGGGATATTAAGTGGCTAGTTGACCAAACGCGAAAAATGGCAGGTTAGAACTCAAAGCTAACTCAATTATCACTAGAGTCCCTTTTCAATTTCCCACTGCTTAACCAACTTCTCACCAAGCCCACTAAAGAATTGCCCAGTCGGAACGCAGTGCTCAATCCGGTCGATACGAAAGTGGCGAAATGCCTGTCGAAACTCGCACCATGCGACAAGCAGAACAGCTTCGATGTGATAGAACAGCGCAATAGGCCGAATGTTACGCTGTGAGCGAATGTCTTTCAGATCAACGTATATGATCGTCAGTTCAGCCTCATCCCTGATAAAACGGCGAAATATGCTTGCCTCGACACGCGGCTTCGGAATGTTGTTCCATTGGGATATATGTAGGGTCGCCGTGCGTGGAGAATCTCCTGGCAGGACATCAGTGATCTTCTTTGTTACGGATATGGCAGAGCGTTCAAGTTCAAGGTCGCCAGTTCTACCAATTAGCGCTAAGCCCACAACAATAGCTTCCACTTCTTCATGGGTAAACATCAGAGGTGGCAAGTCAAACCCGGGTCGCATAACGTATCCAACTCCAGCTTCTCCATCAATTGGAAGGCGCAGGGCCTGAAGCGCTGCCATATCGCGATAGATCGTCCGCTTTGTTACTTCCAGGGCGTCAGCAATTTCCTGAGCGGTTACAGGATTATCTGCATGGCGCAAAAGCTGAATAATTTCAAAAAGTCGAATCGAACGTGGCATACCCAACTTATAACACAAAGACTGCTGACACCCTGTTGTCAGCAGTGCTATAGTAGAGTTGCGTTCATAAAAACTAGACATCGACCACCCCAAGATGCGGATGTTTAAGGCGTTAAGACACAGGAGAATCCATGACACATATTGCAACTTGCCACTGCGGGGATATTCGGTTTACGATCCCAAGTTTGCCTGAAAAGGCCACCGCTTGCACATGCACATTCTGCACGAAAAGAGGCACCTTGTGGGGGTATTTCCGGCCAGATGAAGTCGTAGTCGAGACAGGCGATGAAGATCGCGTTTACGAACCCTCGGGTGTGAATCAGCATCATTTTTGCGGACGATGTGGATGCTCTACCTGGTCTCTGACACCAGACTGGAGCGCGATGAATGAGAATGATACTAAGCCACCGGAGCGCATTTCTGTCAATCTTTGCCTGCTCGATGAAACTGACGTTCGCGAATTACCTGTCGAACTTTTAGACGGCCGCAACTCTTGGTAAAACGGTGCTTGAATTATTGAACGGCAGCTCGGATCAGTTCGCGGCGCTCATTGCAACCCATTCTCCCATGGTCAAACTCTAATCCTGCTTTATATATAGGGAAGCGTGATACTTCTAATTTGCTGATGCTAGTCCTCTTAATAATGCTGCCATATTTAATTCGCATAATATATATTATGGAACTTTTTGATAAATGTAATCGTGTATATGGCAGTGGTATCGCGTTTAAAACGGCATCAGAATAGAAT
>QIHT01000099.1 GCA_003229115.1 Gammaproteobacteria bacterium
GACCACCGGTTTTTTTCTCGTAGTCAGCCAGCCATTTATAAAGGTCTAACGGATCCGTTGTGCCAGTAGGTGGCTGCGTGGTCAGAGGAATTACCTGACGCGCACGATCACCGTTGTCACGGAAAATCACGTTGCGATGCAGGTTGAATCCTTTGGGTACTGAGGTCCACTCGTAACCAATCAGGGTAGTAAATTTGCCCGGATCATTAAAGCGATCTGCGGTATCGATGATGTCGTACCAAAGATTGTCGTAGACCTCGGAGCCGGGAGAGTAATCACTAACGAGCTTCTCAGGAAGCGTCATCTGTGCGAAATTTTGAATCAGATCGAATGCAGCTTCACCCGCAGCCTTGCCGCCCTTTTTAAAGCCTTCATGCCATTCCTTGCCCTTTGGATTCGCCAGGATATTAGGTGTCCCTTTTTGAATGTCAGTTGCGATACCCATCATGTCGGAATGGTCGGTGATTACCAGCCAGTCCAGTGGTCGACCTAACTTGGCCTGCACGCCAGTCGACGATTTTATTTCTTCGCCGCGTGCAAAGCGATAGGCATCTTCATGACCAAGGATATTGCCGAACAGACCGGCATCAAGAGATAGCCCGGTGTGCAGGTGTGTTTCTCCCCAGTAGACATTGCTCGGAAAATTACGCTGTGCATAGGGTGAATAACCTTTACCGGGATATAAGCTTTTGACCAGTGCATCGGGACTGTCAACGCTTCCAGCATCTGAAGCTAGAGCGAAGCCCGTGGTCATGGTGAGGGCAGTAATGAACAATGTAATTTTTTGAAGGCATTTCATTTTTCTTATCTCCGGTGTTTCGCGCGCCCCCCTCCCATCATTAGGGTGGACCAATGTATTCGGTAGAAGCTATCTAAACGAGCTGTTCTTTATACACCTTTTTGGCTAGTGAGTCGTTAGTTGTTAGTCAAAAAAAACAATAGTCGTTATCCTGGAAAGTTTTTAGCCGAAATAGGAAGAACGGGTATCGCAGCATGGCTTTAAACAAAGATGAACGATTATTGCATATATGTCATATTTGACATACACTTAAACCCATGAGTATTGATGACAAGGATGTCGTGTGGTTGTACGGTGAGGTGAAAACACCCCCATTTACTGCTGCCGCACGTCTAGAAGCGGGTTTCCTGATTAGGAGGCTACAATTGGGAGAGAAGTTAAGTATGCCTCGTTCGCGACCGATGCCAACGATTGGGAAACAATGCCATGAGCTTCGAATTACTGATAGCAATTCAATTTGGCGACTTGTATATCGATTAGATTCAGATGCAATTGTAATTATTGAAGTGTTTGAAAAGAAAACCAGTAAAATACCGAAAAGAATTATTGATATATGTAAATACAGATTGAGAGATTACGATTATGAAACAAAGTAAACGAAAAAAACTGGAAACTAAAGGTTGGAAAGTTGGAGCTGCTGCCGATTTTTTAAACCTGACGCCAGAAGAAGAGCTGTTTATTGATATGAAGATTTCTCTCAGTCGTAGCTTAAAAGAGCTCCGCATACGTAAGCGCCTGAATCAGGTTGATTTTGCTAAGCTAATTAAATCGAGTCAATCAAGGGTAGCGAAAATGGAAGCAGGCTCAGCATCGGTTTCTTTTGATCTCTTGATTAAATCATTGCTTGCGTTAGGGGCATCGGAAAAGGATTTGGCGAAGGCAATAAGGTTGTAACAAATAGTTCCGTAGATTGTTCTATATAGACACTGACTTCAGTTTGCGTTTTAAGTGCCAGAGTTGCGGTGTTAATTGTGATTGCTACGATAATACCAGTGAACATAATCCCAAGTAACGCAATCAGTATTGACAGGGTTCTTGTGTATTTGTGCGTGGGGCGGAAGTCGCCATAGCCGACTGTGGTTGCGGTTATAAATGACCAATATAACGCATCAAA
>QIHT01000062.1 GCA_003229115.1 Gammaproteobacteria bacterium
ATGAGTGATGTACAAGATTACGAATCAAGCTTAAGCGATGCTGCTGTAAGCCGTAAATACGAAACTTTTTCATACCTGCCACCATTAAGCGCAGAATCGACACGCGCTCAAATTCAATACATCGTTGATAAAGGCTGGAACCCAAGCATTGAACATACAGAACCAGCTCATGCTATGAGCAACTACTGGTACATGTGGAAACTGCCTATGTTTGGTGAAACAGACGTAGATGCTATTCTGGCTGAACTAGAAGCTTGTCATAAAGCTCACCCTGATAACCATGTTCGTCTGTTAGGTTTTGATAACTTTGCACAGTCAGCTGGCACAGCAATGGTTGTTTACCGCGGCGTTTCTGTCTAAGTTTGATAAAACCAGGGAAAATGCTGGGTAATACCCGCTTAGCATAAGCATGAGCCCCTGACCTGCATCGCAGACAGGGGCCTTTTTCATGTTGCCCTGTATTGATACAGGGCAACATGAAAAAGGCATAAACTTTATAGAATTAAACAATACAGTCCCTTCCCCTCTGGGAAAGGCAGTTAACTCGCAAACAAAAACTATGAAAAAAAATCAAACATATGTAGGCGTTGATAAAGATATAAATGGCGGCATGACCACCATTGGCAAATTAATTCGCGACGCAAAAGTATTTGGCTTACTGGATGATGCTGAAACCTGTGAAGGCTGGAATCTCGCCGGCATTGACGCATTGCTCAATAAAGTAAATAACGAATGGGATAAGTACGGCTGCCTGGTTAGCAATTTACCTGAAGAGCTATTTAAGCGCCATCAGGAAATTCACGACAAAGCCATGGAAGCTGCGCGTGCAGCAGGCTGGAGCGGTAATCAGGAAACTGATGACGAAATTTAGAAAAGAATTAAAAGCCAGGATTTTAAACTGAAAGCCAGGCCAGAGACCTGTTGCTCAAACAACTCAAAAGAATAAAGGTGTGTCATGTCAAAAAGCGCTGTAGACCCTAAACAATACATAATCAAACAAGAGCCGTATTACGAATCAGTCAGTGATGAAATTGAATTGTATGAAGCTGCCTATAATGCGCGCATGCCGATGATGCTAAAAGGACCAACCGGCTGCGGTAAATCACGATTTGTTGAATACATGGCATATAAGTTAGGACGCCCTCTAATCACCGTTGCCTGTAATGAAGACATGACCGCATCTGATCTGGTTGGTCGTTTCTTACTGGATGCAGACGGCACCAAATGGCAAGACGGCCCGCTCACCACAGCAGCGCGTATCGGTGCCATCTGTTATCTCGATGAAGTGGTTGAAGCACGTCAGGATACCACCGTGGTTATCCACCCTCTGACTGACCATCGTCGTTCTCTACCACTGGATAAAAAGGGTGAACTAGTAGAAGCACACGCTGATTTTCAGTTAGTGATTTCCTATAACCCGGGTTATCAAAGCATGATGAAAGACCTCAAACAATCCACCAAACAACGTTTTGGTGCTTTGGACTTTGACTACCCTGAAGAATCCATCGAAATATTGATTGTTGTTAAAGAATCAGGCGTCGATAAAGCAACCGCTGAAAAACTGGTAAAAATTTCACACCGCGCACGCAACTTAAAAGGTCACGGTTTAGATGAAGGTATTTCAACACGTTTACTGGTTTACGCAGGACAACTCATCAGCAAAGGTGTGAAACCTCAATCTGCATGCAAAATGACAATGGTGACACCGTTAACAGACGATCCGGATATGCGCGATACGTTAAACGCGGCAGTGCAGACTTTCTTCGAATAAACAGTTAAAAAATAAACAATTTACCACAGAGGCACAGAGCACACAGAGGTTAGAATCGTCATTTTTTAAAATAAACTACCCCGCAGCAAGCTGACAGGGTATTAATTGTAGGTGCGAATTTATTCGCACAAAGGTTATGG
>QIHT01000251.1 GCA_003229115.1 Gammaproteobacteria bacterium
TGTACCGCCTTTAAGTGCAAAGCAGGTTTGCTCTGCGACCAGTGGTAAAATGGCGACCAGCAGTGTTACCTGATGATAATACGGTGTATCCCTGTTAAGCATTTTAGTTATGTATCCATACTGGTAACTACTCAGCGTATTTTACCTAAAAAACCGACTCACTGAGTAAATTCTGGTAATTGCCCATTAAATATCAGTGTCAAAGCTTCTGATGCACTGACATGATGTTTTCGACAAGTGGATAAATATCCCCTGGTACGACAGAAGGTGAGTGCACCCTGTTCGCTGCGGAAACATCCCGATATTTTCTGTTGTACTTTGGTCATACGAATATCATTCTCGCCACGATTATTCGTAAAAGGCACATCGATATCCGTCATAAAGCGCAAGACATCATCCTCATAATTAATGAGTCGTTCCAGTAGATTTCTGGATTTACTGCGTTTGAGACGCCCACGTTTTGGCTTGCCGGGTGGTGAGACTGGTGGCGGACATTGCGTTTGTGCCTTTTGAAGTAAATTCCTATATCGTCGTCGATAATGCAATGCTTTCTTTGTTTCAAGCTTCCCTCCGGCATCATCAACAACCTGATTGATTTTTAGTAGTAATATTTCCATCTTTTTAGCCCAACGCTGTCCGTCTTGCTCCCAGGCGCAGGTGAGTTCGCGCAGATGATGGGCGTTACACAGGGCATGGGTAAACGTATACTTGTAGTAGGGTTTCCAGTGATCGTGACATAAAGTCCCATGAAAGTGCGGTAATATCCCAATCGCATCCATGGCTTCCTTGCCCCGTTTGGCATGTGGGAAGTAATGTGTCCATAACGCATTGGATGCACAGTGCAACCAACGCTTTGAGCCATTGATGTTAATACCGGTTTCATCGGCATGAACGACCGATGCCTCAGCCAGTCTTTGTTTGCAAATTGATTCAAAGGTCGCCAGATTCTCAAAGGCCTGCTGGTTGAAATTGATCAGCGACCCTTCACTGAGGGGAACCTGCAATTGGTCGGCAAAGTATTCCTTGATCCGCAAATAGGGCAATAACTGGTACTGCGAAAGATAAACTGCATGGGCCTTGAGTTGTTTTCCATATTGAACCGATTTTGTAACATCCTCTGGAAAAGAGGCAACAAATCGCTGACCTTGTTCATTAATCAGTCTTTGGGCTCTGTACTCCAACACAACGCGTCGAATATCAATATCAAACACCTGACGGGACTCATAACCATCCACCGTATAGTTTCCAGCCGGTATTGTTCGACGGTCAATCTTGATAAACTCAACTTCATCCGGGTCATCGACTTTAACCAGCGTTGTACCGATATGGCCTTTTTGACCACCGGTCGGTTTATTGGAGCGCGCCCGGGATTTCTTTTTACGATTCGGATCACTTGCAGGTGGTTTTGAGCTGTTGCTGCTATTGAGTCCAAAACGATGCATTAGGAGCGTAACCAGTAACAGCAGTATTTCAAGCGCAGAGCGCAGTGCTGGGGATAACCCCACTTCTTTTTCAATTAACTGCCTGGCGTTAGTGATTGCAGTTTCAACGTCAATAGAATCAATCTTCAATGGAACAGCCTGTTTGTTTAGGTACAGGCTTATTATCTCACAGGTTTTGAAACCTGATTTTTTGCGCCTGTGTTGGGCGCTATTGAATTTAAAAAAACGATACAACCCTGAACAACAAAAATTGTTTTTAGGGCGATACAACTCAGCTATGATGCAACAGCGTATGAAATTGAACGGAGTAAATGAAACGTCTGAAAAATAAAAAAATACGCTAAAACCGTGTCAAGTACTTTTTTCGCTTATTTACGCTGAGTAGTTACAATCTAACAAGCAAAATTCACTCAGACTTGCTACTGCGGTGCTTGAATTCAGGCTTGGTGCATTCTTTC
>QIHT01000013.1 GCA_003229115.1 Gammaproteobacteria bacterium
CGCTTCGAAGACTATTTCGGCTTTCGTAAAGGCATGCCTGAGCGGGAACTGGTCATCGCACTCATTGCCGGCATTGCCCCGAAGCCATTCCTCATGCGCTACCTTAGTCCTGGTGAAATCGGAATGAAGCAGAGGCGCCTGCCTTCGGTCGGCGCGGCCCCGTTGATGATTGCTGGCGTAATCGCAACGGAGGTCGTCAATCTGATCACCGGGAAAACGCCGCCGCTCGCGGTGCCCAGTATCATCCAGTACGATGCGCTGCTGCACAAATTCCGACGCCGGACCTATCGCATGGGCATGCGCAGTCCGCTTCAGACACTGAAAAAGGCCATCCTGAGAAAAAAACTGCCGTTGTAAGGCCGCCTGAAGTTATCAAGGCTTCGTGTTGTCAGCCTTTTGCACCGGAAATCAGTGTCGAAATTCTTTACATTTCCATGGAGTAACCAAACTGCTGGTGATACAGACGGCGTCTTTGTGCTGTGTTAACCCATATTTCGAGCCAAACCGTCTTAAGTTATTGATTTTTGATATCATTGGAATGTTATTATTTGAAAATACAATGGGTATAACTATGCCGAATCCCATCGTCGTATTCCTGGGAAGTTCACTTCCTGCTATGTGATGTCAGTATTTTTTACATTTTTGTTGAAAGGTTCGAAGCACCGCTTCTGGCTAAAAATACAATCCTTATTAAAAACAAAGAGTTAGATATGTTTTACAGATTTTGGCACGACCTGTGCATTGTTATCAGGTGAACGGGTGTTGCAAGCATCTGCTTAAATAGAACAACGGACATTAGAAGACTTTAGGAGATATGTTATGAATAAATTAAAACTAGGCATTGCAGCACTAGGCTTGAGCGCAGTACTTGCTGCGGGATCCGCATCCGCGGGTATCAATTGGACACAACCAACCACACTTTTCGAGGATGATGACCTTGACGCCGTTTATGTTGTTAATAACGGTGTTCTGGTGCCAGACACCGACAATCTTATTGATATAGGCCACGTGCTGATCTCTGTATTCGAATTAAATAACGCCGGTGGTCACTCTGTCTTGCCTGACGAGCTGACCGGTGTCCTGGGAATACAGGTCTTGAATATGACCGACCCTGATGCTTTTGGACGCGTCGATATGATCTTCACTTCCTATACCGGAGGCTTGAACGCAATCCTCGCGCTGGGAGGCACTACTAGTGAGACAGTGACAGGCGGTGAAGCCGGCGGCGGTGCATTGGCTGCCATGTGGCTTGATCCAAACCCCGATCTCGACATTTCTGCTGACAATGTTGTTGACAACACGATCAGCTGTAACACTATGGGCCAGTGTATCGACCAGGCTGTCGACGGGGAGCTTTGGGAAGTCGATGGTTTTACTGGTGATAATGGTACTCCAACTGGTGACGAGTTCTGGTTTGCCTTAGGCGTCCTGCGAAACACCAGTTTAGTGCTGGACGCAGAACCGAGTTTTGAACTGGGCGCTGTCAACGCCGGACTCAGCATCCTGTACAATGGGACGGGTAGAGACTTAGCTCTCAACAGTATTGGCTGTTCTACGTTTGCTCCGTTGTTTTGCAATGATGATGGCTTTGTCGATGTGATCGGCGCTGGCAGCATCAAAGGTGGAAAAGGTCTTTCGGACACTTTGATAGAAGATGGATTCGTCGCCACCAGCGACTTTGATCTGCAAAAGAAGCCAATCCCCGAACCAGGTGTTTTGGCACTGCTGGCGGCTGGCCTTCTGGGTCTGGGTGCTGCCCAACGCCGGCATCGTAAGGCCAAGGGGGTATAAAATCACCTGAGTACATATCTATCGCGATAAGCCTCCTACCTGCTATCCTGGGGTAGGGGGCTTTTTTTGTAATACCGATTTGGGTCTTGTCAGAAAGAAAAAAAAAAGACACAACAAAGCACCGGCATGATCATCTTCCGCTTGATATGGTCACCCGGCCTTGACAGACTGGTCTGCGTGGGTCATTTTTATCGCGGCAGTAAATGCCACTGGCCTGGTGAATATCATTTGCTACAAAGTGCTGCCACTGCAAAGAACCTGCGGCATTATCGCTGCCGGTAACCATAGACTTTGAGGCGGATAAAAGCTCCAGCTATGAATTTTACAGGGGTAGCTAGAAAACATAGAATTCCTGCCGGTAAAAGCTATAATTAGGTATTCGCAGTTCGACGAGAGGAACGGGGCATTGATTATGAATAAGATTTTCAAGGGATTTCTAGGTCTTTCTTTGATTTGGTTGCCTGTCGCCTGCAGTAGCAGCACTACTGATACGGAATACGTACAGAGAGCTCAGGACTATCTGGACCGGG
>QIHT01000165.1 GCA_003229115.1 Gammaproteobacteria bacterium
TCTTATTATCGAAGGATCGTAGTCAATGACCGCTCCAATTCTGTTTAAACAACTATTTGATCAAGCGTCCTGCACCTATACCTATCTCGTCGCTGATGCTCAGTCACGACAAGCAGTGCTCATCGATACAGTCTACGAACAACATGAACGGGATTTATCCCTGATCCGCGAACTGGAGCTCGATTTGTTGGCCTGCCTGGACACCCATTGCCATGCAGACCATGTCACTGGTAGCTGGCTATTCAAGAATGCATTGGGCATTGAAATGCTTGCCTCCAGGAATTCGGGGGTAGGGAACCTTGATCGATCTCTGCAGGAGCAGGACAGGATTGTCATAGGATCGCATTACCTGGAGGTGCTCGAAACACCTGGACATACCGATGGCTGTATTTGTTTTGTTGATGATAGCAAGCGCATGGTATTTACCGGCGACTGCCTGCTCATCAGGGGATGCGGCCGCACGGATTTTCAGCAAGGTTCGGCACAAAAACTCTATCAGTCAATTACCAAAAAACTGTTCACCCTGTCTGACGAGTGCATTGTGTATCCAGGCCATGATTATTCCGGCCGTACCTCCAGCACCATCGGCGAAGAAAAAAAACTTAATCCCAGGGTGGGCGGTGCCGCCAATGAAACCGACTTTACTGGCTATATGGAAAACATGCAGCTACCCCATCCGAAACATATCGCAGTGGCGTTGCCTGCCAACATGAAATCTGGCCAGCCAGATGAAGTGCCAGCGCCTCCTGTCTGGGCACCGGTCGTGACGACTTACAGCGGAATTCTGGAAATCTCACCTGAGTGGGTTGCGGCCCACAGGGATGATGTACACATTCTGGATGTACGTACCAAACACGAAACCGATGAAGAAAAGGCGCGCCTCCGGGGCGCGCAATTGATCCCGATTAATGAATTGCGCGACCGTTTGAATGAAGTACCTAAAGAAAAACCTGTGATGACCATCTGCCGTTCCGGTAAACGATCTGTGCTGGCATTTGAAGTACTGCGCAAAGCGGGTTGGCAACAAATCGCCAACATCAAAGGCGGTTATTTGCACTGGACTGCTGAGGGTCTGCCGGTAGACTGAAAAATATTTAGGTTCAGTGTAAAAACACCTAAATTGTGGTCTGTCCCTAAATGTATGTACATGCCTAACATCGGCAGTTATCAGGGACATGGTGATTTGGTTGAGGCCGGGACTATTGGTACTGGGGGGGCGATTGGAAATGTTACCCTGCTCAAATATTCGGTAAATGGCTTTTAAGATGATTGACTAAAAACTTCATATCTACCTTATATTTTTTTTTGGGTTTTTATTCTTTGCTAAAACGAATAAACTTTCCCATGACGCTATTTTTAAAAATATCTGTTTTTTTAATTCTTTCTACTTTTAATAATTACAGGAAATAAACATGCCCATTTTTAAAGTCACAGTTGAAGGACAAAATTTTTCGTTTCTGGTCGATGGCGAACCACAGCTCGCAGGATTCCACAAAACACTCTACCTGGAGGCGGATAATGATAATTCTGCGGCTGATCAAGCCATTGACCAGATAAAGAACGAGTTGCTTGCTAAAAAAATGCTGACCGACGACTCATCGGAACAGCCCATGCTGGATATCGATGATATTGAAGAGGTCAGTGCCGCAGACTACAGCCCGGAGAAAGAAGAAGAGTATCTCTGGTATCTTGTGGACAGCGTCGAAGATGATATTGAGGAAGAAGAAGTGGTTTAGAAGTAAAAAACCCAAAAAAAACCGGGTCAGATCCACTACTGTCCCACATAATTATTACAAAAGTGGTCATAACGCTGTTCATCCGGTATTAACATGGCGCCAGAGCAGAAATGGATATGAGATTTCAAATAAAGAAAGGCGTCATACCCGC
>QIHT01000027.1 GCA_003229115.1 Gammaproteobacteria bacterium
CCGAGACGATGGCTTTTAGTGATTGCCAGATAAGTTCTTTTTCTCCCAGAGCGGTACCCAGTGAAAAAGCGATATTTGGCCCCAGTAAAGGTGCGATCACCATGGCGCCAACAATGACGGCAATATTGTTCTCCAGCAGTCCTATGGCAGCAACGATGGATGACAAAACTACCAGTAAAAAAAAGTTGCTATTAAGTTGTGCATCTTTTTCAACGCGGCTGAAAATCTCTTCACGAGTAATGCTTAAAGATGATTTTTTTTGTTTTTCCTCTGTGATGGTTTCTTCATCTTCTTTGGGCAGTGCGGTTTCAACCGGAAGTATTAGAATGCGGGTATTGTTTGTAGATTGCACCATGCCCTGTAAGCCATCGAGAACCGCCTGCCGTTCTTCCGGTTGAACCAGTAAGCGGGCAGAAATACGCTCATCGTCATTGACGGGCCCAAACCAGACATCTGCGTTGAAATGTTCGGCGATACTCTCGATAGAGGCTTTATAATCCGAATGGGTGATGATTTCGATTATCTTCATGCGTGAAGAGAACCTGGTGGCCTACAACTTGCTGATACTAATGAGGTAAATGAACATAATGATGATGCCACCGATAGCGGCATAAGGTAACCACAGACAAAAACCGGGTAAATCTATGCAGTGACTTTTTAGAATACATTTTTTACAGATTTTATTTTTCATGGAGTTTCATGTTTATTGTTTGTTCTGTAAAAAAGGCGGCTTTCAAAGAAAGCCGCCTTACAATTACAGCTCCAGCCTCCATGGCTTATTATTATTGATATCCATAATTTTTACTATTCCTGCTAAATCCCTGAAGGTTTTAATCCCATCCCAGCTCAAGGCTCCGCCCGTTTGATACTCAGTAACGCGAGTTTCAAAGAAATTCTTTTCTTTTTTAAGGTCGAGCACTTCTGACATCCACGGGAATGGATTGCCTGCACCTTTATACTGTTCGGCTAAACCAATTTGTGAGCAGCGACGATTGGCGATGAACTGTAAGTACTCTTCAAACATCGGTGCGTTAAGCCCGAGTATGCCGCGAGGCATGGTGTCGCGTGCGTACTGGGTCTCGATTTCAACCGCCTCTCTGATTAATTGTGTCATTTCCTGCTGGAATGATTCAGTCCACAAATGCGGGTTTTCAATTTTTATCTGGTTGATAACGTCGATGCCGAAGTTCATGTGCATGGATTCATCACGCAGAATGTACTGGAACTGCTCGGCAACACCGGTCATCTTGTTGCGGCGACCCATGGAAAGTATTTGGGTGAAACCCACGTAGAAGAAGATGCCTTCAAACACTACGTAGAAAGCGATGAGCTCGCGCAGTAATTTCTGGTCATTTTCAGGCGTGCCGGTATGAAAGTTTGGATCAGCAAGGTGCTGAGTAAAAGGCAGTGCCCACTCGGCTTTACGTGCAACCGAGGGTAGCTCGCGGTACATGTTGAAAATTTCACCTTCGTCCAGTCCCAGTGATTCAACACAGTATTGATAGGCATGTGTATGCACGGCTTCTTCAAAAGACTGGCGTAACAGGTACTGGCGACATTCAGGATTGGTGATGTGTTTATAAACGGCAAGCACCAGATTGTTGGCCACCAGTGAATCGGCGCTGGCAAAAAAACCAAGGTTACGTTTGATAACGGTACGTTCATCATCGGTCAGGCCATCAGGGTCACGCCATAATGCAAGGTCGGCGGTCATGTTAATTTCCTGTGGCATCCAGTGGTTGGCACAACCGTCCAGGTATTTCTGCCAGGCCCAGTCGTATTTAAAAGGCACCAGCTGGTTGAGGTCAGCGCGGCAGTTGATGATTTTTTTATCGTCGACCTGAATACGTGACGCACCCATTTCAATTTCTTCCAGACCGGTACCGGAAAGATCAGTATCGATATCTTCAATGACCGGTGCCGGATTGGGATTAACTGTCGGTGCAGCCCCTGCCGTCGACATCAACGTGTCGTTAGAGACAAGACCGTCGCCAGCACGCGGGTGAGCATCCGTGTCGTGAGCAGGATTAAGTGCGTTAACGACCTGTGCGTTCGCTTCCGGTTCATTAAATTTGGCGAGTGGATCATCCCAATTAAGCATTTTCTAGTACCCCTGTTTTTATATTTTTTTTGTTATTTGTATTATGTTTTGGTTTTTTAGTTGTTCTTAAGGTGCTCAATGTGAGCCACCACGGTTTTACGGCTAAAGGCGCCAGCGCATGCCATGTTTTTCGTGCCTGCGTGAACTCAATACAGATACCATTGTGTTCACAAAAATGAGCAACCTTTTTCCGATAAGCACTGCCCGTTTTACTATCAGCCCCGAAAGGAAGCTCATAAATAACTTGCCTGAGTTCATCGATTAAACTCACAGTGCCCGGCTCATTTTTACCCGACTCCTTTTTGTTATTATTTTCTCGCCTGTTATTTTTTAGCCCAATAACCGTGAATTCCAACTTGTGACAGAACTCACTTTTCACTTTTCGTTTTTCACTATTCACTGCTCTTTATTGGCAGGCCTCGCATTCCGGGTCCAGTATCGAACAGGCCTTCGGTGCAGTAGAGGGTGCGGCAGAGCCGACCTTTGCCGGTTCAGCTGCTTCAGATTGAACCGCGTTCAAACTGTT
>QIHT01000019.1 GCA_003229115.1 Gammaproteobacteria bacterium
TTAATATGCGCACCCATGCCACGCACCGGTGTCCAGTCATTACCGAGACCGCCGGCATACTTGGATAACATCGCGTCATCTTTAATGGCGCTGAAAATACCATCAAGATTATCCGGTATGGTGGTTAGATAACAACTGGAAAGTTGCGGACGTAATGTGCCCGAGTTAAACAGTGTCGGTGTCGAGCTCATAAAATCAAAAGACGACAGCAGTTTGTAAAATTCAATTGCGCGTTCTTCGCGGTTTTCTTCATTCAGCGCAAGGCCCATGGCAACACGCATAAAGAAAGCCTGTGGTAATTCAAAACGAATGTCTCTGGAGTGAATAAAGTAACGGTCGTAGAGCGTTTGTAAACCAAGATAAGTGAACTGCTGATCGCGATCAGCTAACAGTTGTTGACCCATGTTAACCAGGTCGTATTCAGCCAGTCGTGGATCCAGTAATTCCAGATCGATGGCACGTTCAATATAGTGTGCAAAGTAACAGCTGTATTCATTGTCCATTTCACCCTGTGTAGCGTGGGTGCGTTTGCGATAAATAAAGGACAGGGCCTCGGTGCGCATATCATCCAGTAGCAGACGTGCAGCCACGTAACAATATTCCGGTTGTTTCTCAATCAGGGTGCGTGCACTCATCACCACCATACGCGCGACATCTTTTTCCGGTACGCCGTCGAACAGGTTGCGGTGGGTATCTTCAAGAATAATAGTCGCATCGACATCGTTGAGGCCGGCACAGGCCTCAGCCACGATGGCATTCAGACGCTTGTTATCGAGTGTCTGCTGGCTACCATCAGGCAGGGTGATCTTGACATCAGTGATCGGGCCATCAATGACAGGAAGTGCTTCAGCCTGTTCCTGTTGACGAGCGCGTGCGTGCTCTTCTCGATAAATGACATAAGCGCGAGCGACTTTCTGGTGGCCAGAACGCATCAGCGCAAGCTCTACCTGATCCTGAATGTCTTCTATGTGGAAGGTACCGCCATCGGGCAGGCGACGGGTGAGCGCGTACTCCACCTGTTCTGCGAGTTGCCCCACAATCTCGTGAATACGGCTGGAAGCGGCCGCATTGCCGCCTTCAACCGCCAGAAAAGCCTTGGTCACCGCCACTGCGATTTTTGCACGGTCGTAGACGGTGATTTTGCCATTTCGACGTATGACCCGGAACCGGCCCGGGGCGGTCGCTGCGATGCTGCTTGCATCTGGAATTTCTGTGTTTTGAGGAGATGTGCTGGTGTTTTGTTCTTGAATTGGTGTATTTACGTGCATGCCCTGATTTTCCGCCATTTATGAAACGTTTTTATTATGCGAGATACTATAGGGTGTGTGTTGGTCTCGAGTCAAGCACAATATGTTGTGTATAGAGGTGTGGAGAGGTTTAGGACAAACTGTGGATAAAATTTAAAAATATCAATTATTTCATTGAGTTACAGCTTGTTGATAAAAACGCTTTAGAAAATAAGCACTTACCTATATAAATATTTTTTGGGGTTATACGACAAGTTTATGACGATGATTTTTCAGTGGCAAAAAAAACCTTGAAAACAAAATTTTGTTAACGTGTTTTTGTACGAAAATAGGCGAACTGATAAACGACTTCGCCGCCGTGTATAGACTATTGTTGTAGTTGTAGGAGCGGCTTTAGCCGCGAATGACAGTTATCGCGGCTAAAGCCGCTCCTACAAATTTCGCTACAGACAACGGGAAATCAAACACACCGAGATTAAACGAGAAAACTGACACCATGGAAAACGATTCAATTCAAAAAGAACAAAAACGGTTAGGTGTTTTTATGATCACCCTGATGTGGATTTTGTTTCTTGGTTTACTCGTCTATTTTTTCGAAGACGTGATTGATCGCAAACTTAA
>QIHT01000213.1 GCA_003229115.1 Gammaproteobacteria bacterium
TAGCTGTAATAACCGGCGGCGTAACCGTCGTTGAAGATGTGCGCGAAACCGCACTCGAAGCGGTCGCGTTCGGAAACCGGGCAAACAAAAGAAACAAAAGGGTAGCGTCCCGAATGGCACTTACTTAATGGAAAATAAGGATATATTTCAATCGGTTAGAATGGCATCCGACAACGACAAGTTCGGCGCGTTTTCCTCATCTCCTCATTCATATGCCTACTTCACAGGACAGACTGAATAGTGAACCAGCTAAATGTGCAATTGTAACCGCTTGATTCTACAAACTATTACCTTAAGTAAGTGCCATTCGGTAGCGTCCCCTTTTACTCTATTTTCTCTCGTCACCGACTATCTCTACTCGGTGTGGCAAACTTGAATTTCGTGGGGATAGCTCAGAGTCTGACCCTATTTTATGTGTGTTCGGTCTCATTTTTTGATACGTAGGATTGCTTAGCCCATTTGTTATAGACAAAATCAAAAAATCCTTCAATTGGCTGTGAACTGCATATGGGTGCCAGCTCTCGACCTGCTTTTGTTAGAAGCACCTTGCCAAGATCAAAATTATTATCTGCCTCTTTGGGCATTGTGAGTTCGACAGTTTTACCATAGTAAAAAACATGGAATTTCTTTGGCAGCCCTAATCTTTGAAAGCCAGAAAGATTATCGAATTGGATAAGTCCTAGACTCTCCAAGTGACTGAGCGAGACAAAATTTATACCGTACCTGTTGTAGATCTCATCCTGAACGTCAAAAACCAAGGGAACGGCATTTACGCTCATCCAGGCAAACCCACAAAGTCGCGTGAATAGCTCTGCGTCTGCTTTATCCAAATCAGACAATAAATTTACGGTTCTTCTTGAAAAAGCACCTGGCGAGTTGGCTTCACCTGCTAGCATCCCAGACCACAAGCGTTGCATTTCTTCATCGGAAATGATCCGGCATTTGTCAAAAAAGTTCGTAATCCAATCATTATCAACCTGTTCCGGTGATGAGTCCTTATCAAGTAAAGGAATCGCCTGTTGCGTGATACTTTCTATGTTTGATTGTTTTTTTGCCTCCTCCTCAAGAAAACGATGCATTGCTCTCCTATGGAGGTCACTGATTTGAATTTGTGATTCTGTCCTAATTTGTTCAGCTTCTGCCTCAGCCTTCGCTACACGGACAATATGGTAGGGCTTAAATATGCCACCTACCGCATCTGATATTTTTTCTATAAATACGGTAGCTGGCTTCGAAAGATTACCAAGTTTTAATAGTGGGTAGTCACTCATGATTATTTAAGACCGAACGCAGTAGTGATATGCGGCCCATTGAGGGTCGGGCACGATGCCCGGTTCCCGATGGATGTATGGTTTCCAGTTCGACGGCGTTGCGTGCCTTGTTGAGCAGGAGTGCAATCAACAGCGTGATGGTTTTCTGCATAATGGTTCGTCCTGTTGTTTTGCCGGGGAATGGGTGGTGCGTGCCTGAACTTGGTCGATCTTATACAGTAAGGGGATAAAAAGCGAGCGGCCAGCGTGGCCCCGGAACGAGCCGATTGGGTCAAACGCGATAGCTATTTTCAGCGCAGGAACGGATTGTGGCAATACAGGGGCCGGTTGGCTTGATGCTCAGGTGATGCCGTAGAGGCTTAGTAGCGGTGCGGGATCGGGGTCGTGGCCGCGGAAGGCGCGGTAGAGGTCGCGTGCCGGTTGGCTGCTGCCGCCGGCGAGTACGGTGGCGGCGAGGCGGCGCCCGGTTTCGAATTTCAATTCGCCGTTGTGTGTGAAGGCAGTGAATCCGTCGCGGGCCATGACTTCGGCCCAGAGGTAGCTGTAATAACCGGCGGCGTAACCGTCGTTGAAGATGTGCGCGAAACCGCACT
>QIHT01000055.1 GCA_003229115.1 Gammaproteobacteria bacterium
AATGTCAGCCTCGATACTTTACGAGCAGAGCGTTTCCATGAAATAACCGGCGGAGCGCTTCAACCTGTACTTGATGGTTTAAAGGCCGCCAAAGCCGCCGGTTTTGCTCCGGTCAAAATCAATATGCTGGCGCTTAAGGGGCTTAATGATGATGAGTTCGAAGACATGGTCGAGTTCTGCCTCGAACATGATTTTACTCTGCGCTTTATCGAAACCATGCCGATAGGCAGTACAGGGCGAGATGCAAGTTCGCATTACATGGGTCTGGCTGAAGTCAAATCACGGTTAAAATGTCGCTATGAACTTGTTCCGGGTGTGATGCCAGGCGGCGGGCCTGCCCGTTATATGCGTGTTAAAGGTACGAATTTGCATATCGGTTTTATTACGCCAATATCACAGCATTTTTGCGAAACTTGTAATCGGGTTAGGTTGTCTGTTGATGGCACGCTTTATTTGTGCCTCGGACAGGAGCATAGTTATCCACTGCGAGACCTGTTGAGAAACGGTATCAGTGATGATGACCTCAAAGCGGCCATCATCGAAGCGCTGGCGCTGAAACCTGCACAACACGAGTTTAGAGAGAAGCCCGGTCAAGTTGTTCGACTGATGTCCATGACAGGTGGATGAAAGAAATTACAACAATCCCGATTACGCAACACTGAATAACTGATGAAAAAATTGATTGTGTTAGTTTTTGTGCTTCTTGCAGGAACGTCATTGGTTCACGCTGCAGTTTCCGACAAAGCCATTGCCGAAATCCCCGATTACAGCAAAGCTTACGATTCCGCCCGTAATCCGTTTCAGGATGGCAGAGATGCTCTTGAGCTAGCGCGCAAAACAGACCGGCTTGTTCTGATCGAAGTCGGTGGCAACTGGTGTGTCTGGTGTCATGCGCTGGACAGGTTTTTCAGGCAGAACAAGGACGCGTACGATATGCTCCATAGTAATTACGTGGTGTTGAAAGTTAACATGAGCGAGGAAAATGACAACAGTGAGTTTCTGTCAGGATTGCCAAAAACCAATGGTTATCCGCACCTGTTTATTACCGACGATGACGGCACGGTCATTTATTCAACGGATACGACTCGTCTGTTGGAGAATGGCAAGTACAACCATAAGCGCGTCATGGCCTTCCTTAAACACTGGCGCGATGAAAAATCAACAGCGAAATATTCATTAGAAAATGTTTCTCATAAGTAATAATTTCATATCGGTTTGCTCTTGAAGAATTGCCCAATATAATCAGGTATGAGCAGAAAAGAACGGCCACATTCAAATCGTGATTATTCATTGTTCATCGATGAATGGCACCAGCAGTTAATTAGTCGAAGAAAGTTTATATTGGGCACAGCCGCGGTAGTGTCTGTTGCTCTGTTTTCAAATGATTCATACTCCGCAAAGTCTGGACAGACTGCCAATAAGCCGGTAGAAAATAATACAGAACAACCGGGCAAACATGTGTTACAGACTTTATCCGCTGTGCAAGATCATCTTTTTCCGAAAGCCGACGATTCCCCCGGTGCTGCTGATATCAATGCGTTAACCTATTTGCAAAAAAATGTACTGAACGACAGCGCAAGAGATCAGGAAGAAAAACAGTTTATCCTGAACGGTGTTGGCTGGCTTGATGATTTGTCTATAAGCACACTGAATAAAAATTTCCTTAAATTAAATGAACAGCAACGTGAAAAACTGTTGCGCCAAATCGAGAAAAGTTCGGCAGGTGAAAACTGGTTATCAACCATGCTTTTATACATTTTTGAAGCCTTGTTGAGTGACCCTGTGTATGGTGGTAACACCGACGGCATGGGCTGGAAATGGCTTGAGCATCAACCGGGTTT
>QIHT01000159.1 GCA_003229115.1 Gammaproteobacteria bacterium
TCCTGAATCTCGCCGACTGAAAGGGATTGCCGCGCTACCGCTCGCAATGACATAGCTTTGCACTTTTGACGCTTAAGGCAGTGCCATTCCCCCCATTGTCCTTTTTCAAAACAGACATTTCGGGGCGCTAATTGTAGTTAGCACCATAAATTATAAAATGAGGAATCATGCAAATGTTAGAAGCTATGTACGGAATTGAGTTCGAATCAAATCTTAATATTGCTGGGTACGGAGTTGTCATTCTAGAAACTGGGCGCATACTTGGCGGTGACTCATCATTTGCATATGTCGGCAACTATGAAGTAAAAAACGAAAATATACATGTCACTGTTAAGTGCACCAATGATAGAGAAAGCCTACAATCTATATTTGGTGACATCAAAGAATTCAACCTTGTTTTAGATGGCAAGCCGGAACACGATGGGTTTGTCCTTCAAGGGCATATGGTTGAAAAACCAGAAATGCAAATAGCCCTCAAGTTAACTCGTAGAGCTGAGTTGCCATAAGCCCGTAGGTTGGGGTGAGGCACGAACCCCAACTAATTTGAACGCTAAAACGTTGGGGTTCCTTCGTCACCCCAACCTACTAACTAAAAAACCGAAAAAAATTTATCCGCAAATAAACACAGATATCTCAAGATTAACAAACCAAACTATCTGTGTTTATTTGCGGATAATAGTTTTTGATCTTTTCGCGCCTTTCGCGTTATTCGCGGCAAAAAAAATATTTTGTTTGCATGGGCACTCATGGCCAGTAGCAGACTTTCACTTTTAAGCAGCTGACAACTCCACTGGCTCCCCACCCTGCTCCGTCGACAATCGACTCAACATGGCATACAACTCTTCACCATCTCCACTATCACAAATCCATTGATGACTATGTTCTTCATAATCAAAATGGAAACCCCCTGATTTAGCCGCCATCCATAACTGCAACGCTGGCGGTTGTTTACTGAAGATTATTTTGCTGCCGTTATCAAATTCCAGCGTGAGTACGCCACCGATTTCATCGTAATCAATATCTGCATCACAGTTATCAATAGCATCCTGAATGGATACTATTGTTTCATCAGCAATATCGCGAAATTCTGATTCGTTCATAGGTCAATAACTTTTACCACAGAGGACACAGAGGTACACAGGGGTTTTCTTATTTGTGCAAAGCACAAATAACCAATGCCCGTCTTCCTCTGTGTACCTCCGTGACCTCTGTGGTTAATTCTTTAGTTTCTTCTGCATCAACTGGTTAACCTGCCCCGGATTCGCTTTGCCTTTGGACGCTTTCATCACCTGCCCCACAAAGAAACCCATCAACTTGTCTTTGCCGGCTTTAAGTTCTTCGAACTGCCCCTGGTTATTGGCGATGACCTCATCAACCATGGCTTCTATCGCACCTGTATCGGTAATTTGTTTGAGGCCTTGGCTTTCAATCACATCGTCTGCACACCCTTCACCGTTCCACATCGCATCCAGCACATCTTTTGCGATTTTTCCCGAGATAGTGTTGTCTTTAATCCTGTTCAGCAAATCCGAAAACGCGGTGGCAGTAACGGGGCTATCAGTAACATCTGTTTCTTGTTTGTTAAGTTTCGCGGATAATTCACCCGAGACCCAGTTAGCCGCTAACCTGGCATCACCACAGGTATCCGCCACGGTTTCAAAGTAATCCGCCAACGCACGCGAGGTGGTTAGCACGCCTGCATCGTAGGCAGACAAATCAAAGTCGCTCATATAACGTTGTTTTTTCTGTTCTGGTAATTCCGGTAACTCTTTTCTAACCGATTCAATATATTCGTCATCAATAACAACGGGTAAAAGATCAGGATCAGGGAAATA
>QIHT01000033.1 GCA_003229115.1 Gammaproteobacteria bacterium
TAAGCGCAGAATATTATCTCGATGTTGGTGGTTTTGCGGAGTTTGTTACCAATGTTGATGATAGTTGCACCACCCGAGCGATCGCGGATGTTCTGTTATACAACGTTCAGGAACCGAAAACGGGTCGTGCGGTAGGTAATCCTGTGATCGTTGTTAACGGTGCTGCCACGACAACACTCACGGGTGTCGCAGCGTTTGTGAATGGTGTTTCCAGCCTGAGCTTCACCGCGCCCGGTGCCGAGGGTTATGTTGACGTCGAGATACAAACTCCGTCCTGGCTGCTATCCGATATTGATGGAACCGATCAGGGTATACAGGGCACCGGCACTCATTGCACGCCCGGACTGGCGGGAGGTAATCCAGCCTTTATCGCGGGATGTGTGGCAGACGGTAATGCTGTTGATGATGTCCCGCTTAGTCGCGGCAACTTCGGCATCTTCAAGGGCAGCGATAATGTAATTTATACCAGAGAAGTTTACTAAAAAGTTTCCTCGCCTGTGCAAATGTCTGCTTCCGACCCGTTAAAGTATTGTCAAAAGCTTTATAAGCAATTTGCCACAGGGGTCACAGAGGTTTTAGTTTGTCATTTCGGGAAAAGGTGTCGGAGTCGGTACATCGCCGATGTCAAACAGTACAGCAACACGTCTTCGGTGACTTTGGCTATACGGGTACTGGTTAGACCGACTCCGGCACCTCGTTGCTCAAAAAACCTGTTCGAGATGACAGTTTTTTAAAACCTCTGTGGCAAATAAAGCTCGTAAGATTTGTTCTGGAAAAGAGAGGAATCTGGCGTTATCATGCCTTCTCTTTATACCTTATATATAGTGTCATAAAAAATACCCTCGAATGAGCCATAGAATCCATGCCATGCCAACCCAGTTGGTCAACCAGATTGCCGCTGGCGAGGTGGTTGAACGCCCCGCTTCCGTGGTCAAAGAGCTATTGGAAAACAGCCTCGATGCACAGGCGACGAAGATAGAAATCGATGTCGAGCAGGGCGGCATCAAGTCGATTCGCATCCGTGACAACGGGCACGGTATCCACAAGGATGACCTGATTCTTTCACTCTCGCCCCATGCCACCAGTAAGATTCATAGCATTGATGATCTTGAAAGTGTCAGTAGCCTGGGTTTCAGAGGTGAAGCCTTGCCCAGTATTGCTTCGGTCAGTCGCCTTAATCTGACCTCACGCTTAAAAAATGACGATGCTGCATGGCAGATACAAAGCCGGGGCAGTAATGATTTTGATATTAGCCCTGCGGCTTTAAATGAAGGCACCACGGTCGAGGTGAAGGATTTATTCTTTAATATACCGGCACGCCGGAAATTTCTGCGCACCGAGAAAACCGAGTTTGGTCACCTCGAATCAGTGATCAAAAAAATCGCACTCAGTCGATTCGATGTGGACATCACGCTACGGCACAATCAACGCCCCATCAAGCAGTTGCGAGCGGCAAAAGATCGTTTGCAACAGGAGAAACGCATTGCCGAAGTGTTTGGCCCGGCTTTTATTGAGCAGGCCGTGCATATGGATTTCGACATGGACGGTATGCGCCTGTGGGGCTGGATAGGATTACCAACATTCTCGCGCAGCCAGGCAGACATGCAGTATTTTTATGTCAACGGCCGCATGGTTCGCGACAAACTGGTGGCACACGCATTGCGACAGGCTTATCGGGATGTGCTGTTTCATGGACGCCATCCAGCCTATGTTTTATTTCTTGAAATTGATCCGGCTTTGGTTGATGTCAATGCGCATCCGGGTAAACACGAAGTGCGTTTCAGACAGAGTCGAGGAGTGCACGATTTTTTGTTTCGGGCGATTCACAAG
>QIHT01000023.1 GCA_003229115.1 Gammaproteobacteria bacterium
AATAAATGGGATCGTGTGGATTGGCTATGGGACGCTTTGACTCTGGGTATGTTGGCACTCGCAGCAAGTTTTATTGTTAGTATTATTTCCGCAATATCCGTAGGCAGCCTGACGGTAGCATCAACACTGTCTACGATTGCTCAAGTGGGTGGATTGGCGATTGTAAGTCAAGGTGCATTAACCAGGAATGGGCAGCAAAAAGTACGCGATTTCATGATTCATTTTCGTATTTCTTCGCGCTTTCAAAGCGAGGTCATGATGATGGCTTCATTCGTGTTATTAGCGAGTGTGTATATGACGCATCAAACGCTAAACGGGCTCTATTTGGAAGAGGGACGACTCTCTTACCAGCAAGGAAATTTAGGCGATGCTGAGCTCACGTTTATGCGTGGACTGGAAATCGAACCGAATAACTCAACCTATAATGCAGAATTGGGTCGTATCTATGAATCACTAGGTGCTCTGGACAAAGCAATTGAACAATATTATTTCAATGTGCAGTCCGGTGGCGTAAAGGGAATTAACGATCTAGGTCGCACCTACATCAATTGGGTGAACCCGAGAACACGAAAAAACGATCTGAAATTGGCCGAGGCCTATTTACTATTAGCTCTGCAACGTGCCCAGACTCAGAATAATCCCGATAATAATTTACTCTATCAAGTTAATCGAAATCTGGGTTGGGTACTTTTAAAACAAAAAGAGTATCTCTCTGCCAGGAATTACCTGAACACGGCCATTACTTTGGACGAAAGCATTCCCATGAATCAAATTGGCGGCGGTATGGCCTACTGTTTTCTTGCCTATATCCATGAACAGGAAGGCAAGATGACCGCCGCGAAAGAACAATGGGGAAACTGTGTGGTTAAGGCGCGCCCAGAAACCATTCATGAATATCGTTGGTTTACTGAAGTGGGCAAGGGCGATGTGGCATCTTGTGTTAATACCAGCAAAATTGTTTCTGGTCTGGATGATGCTTTTTTTGAAAACATGCAACAAGAACGTTGCAGTGTGTTTTAGGAATGTCGAATATGAAGACTTACGCTGACAAAAAACACAAAAACAGAAGCCAATCGGTTGCGAACCACGCTTTTCAAAAACAGCGTGATAACAGACCCGCATTTCAATTTGAAGATAATCGTACAGCAGCGATAGCACAACAAACATTGCAAGACATAGCAAACAACAGTGCACAAACTAAACAGCTAAAAGCCTTTGTGGCAAGTGCCAATGGTAGCCCACAAGCCAGAAAAACTGTGGCAGTTCAGGCAATGGCTAACCGTTACACGGTAAAACAGCCACATCTCATCCAGAGAAAGGAAAATAGAACCGGATTGCCTGACGCTTTAAAAGCAGGTATCGAGAACCTCTCCGGCTACTCCATGGATGATGTAAAAGTGCATTATAACTCTATCAAACCAGCACAATTACAGGCTCACGCTTATGCACAGGGCACCGATATTCATCTCGCATCCGGCCAGGAAAAACACCTGCCCCATGAAGCTTGGCATGTGGTACAGCAGAAACAAGGCCGAGTAAAACCGACGCTGCAACTGAAAGGTGCACCGGTTAACGATGATAACGATTTGGAACGGGAAGCCGACACCATGGGGCAGGCCGCGCTGCAGGCCGTTTTTAATTCGCAAGCAGTGCTTCAGGCCAAGAACAAAACAATTTCCAGTAAACACGTTATTCAGAGAGAAGACAATGACGATGATGAATCTACCTTAGATAAAACAAGCAATGTGGTTGATGCCGTTACTGCACCTGTTAGTGAGATGATAGGTTATGAAGGGA
>QIHT01000038.1 GCA_003229115.1 Gammaproteobacteria bacterium
TAGCTCCTCTCGATCTTCACGGTGTGCAGCTGGTACCTGCAGTGGTACGTCACCCGAAAGATAACGGGCCATTTTCTGAGTTGCATGATTATTGGTTTGTGCATGTCTGGCATCGTATTCATTGTCTGGACAGAGAAAAATCTGATGTGGAATACGATGAGGACGATGGTGAAATCTGGGGTATCGACAAACTGGTATTGGATGTAAAAATACTGGGCATGTTTGAATTAAGAAAACGCCTGATGTTTGAATTAGCCGAAGATACTTCCGTATTACTAGTTCACCAAAGCATCAAGGATGCCATTGAAGCAGTTAATCCCAAAGGCTGCCGTTTTTTCCGTGCAACGGGCTGGAACAGTGACTGTACCTTTGATTAAAAGGTACCATAGGTGTTCGGGATTTTTCTTCAGCAAATTCATATAGTTGAAAAATTCGTGCCTAGCCCTAATTATTGCAGTCCATTATCTAGTGGAAAAACCCTTATAAAACTAGACTGAGATTGAATGAACTCAATGGTGCTTTTGGCAGCCATATCTGAAAATATTCAACCTATTGAAAAACAAGAAAATAAATCCCGAACACCTATGAAAAGGTACAGTGAGTGGAGAACGCGGGGGAGTCGACAACTCCGGATATGCTGTGTATTTTGACCGTTGATGACTGCCCGTTCCAGCCCTGAAATCGTGATAAACTTCCGTTATTTTCTGGGTCAGACCTCAGAATATGAGGTTAATCCCAGCGTCATAGAACATTTAATATACAAGGATACAATTATGATTTCACCCCGCCTGAATATACGCTTTAACCCCCTTTTGATGATGCTTTTAGCACTGTTTATGCTGACGGTGCAGGGTTGCTTTCATAGTGGCGGAGGTGGAGGCGGCACCGTGACCAATGCTGATCCAACCGGATATTACAATGTACTCGGGAAGGCGAGTGTGGATAATGGCAATAGTGAAACGTTGGTGATTGAGGATTTACAGGGAATGGTGAGTGGAGATCGGTTTATTGCCATTAGCGATGCCAATGGCCTCGTTTATGACGGTAAAATTACCGATATCACCGGCAATGATTTTAGTGCAGCCGTTTCTGTTTTCCAGAATGGTATTTTTTTATCAACAGCGACACTTACCGGCATGATCACAGAAGGTGCAAAGATAACCGGAACATTGACGGGCAACGAGCAGGGCAATGGGACTATCAATGAACTGTTGTATGCGTTATCAAACGATACGGTGGCGGCTTTGTCGAATGTGCAAAATAATGGTAGTGAACGCTGGTTTGATAGGGTTGGCGGCGGAAATGCGATAGGTTTAGGGTTTATTGTTGAAGTAACAGGGAATATCACTCATGCTTTTAGTGCCACTGATGGTGTTTTTGATCAGTGTGCTGTTGAAGCAGGTACAATTTCACCGAGTGTGGGTACCAGCCTTTATTCCCTCAATATGATGTTATCCAACTGTAATGATCCAGACGTTAATGGTGGTTACTCCGGTTTAGCTTCCATGCGCACTGAGAGTACCGAAAGTCCTGTAGGCGACCGGTTGGTATTGGTTGTATCAAAGGCTAATTTCAGTCTTCAAGGTGAATTCAAAATATCTGATGGCTTGTGAATATAGTGCTGTAGAGGCTGGATATATTGGAACCACATTTGGTTTGTAATAATAGATAGACAACAATAAATCAGGGCAAATAAACAACCCCGCAGCAAGCTATCTCGCTACGCGAAGCGGGGTATTAAACTACCAGTTCAAACGCTTACGCGTTTGAACAAAAAACTTGCAGCAAGCTGCGGGGAATTGAACCCAAAGAGATTAACATGGCAAAGAATGTGACACATCAATATGACATATTTAATACATGGCTTTTTTCCGCCCTGTTGTTGACCGGTAGTGCAGGTGTATCACAGGCCATTGCCGGGCCAGATGGCGGTCAAGTTGTCGGTGGTACAGGTTCCATTGTGCAAGCTGGCAATACCACCACTATTAACCAATCCACACAGAATATGGCCATTGACTGGCAAAGTTATAACGTTAACGCCAATGAGCGTGTGCAATATATTCAGCCCAATTCGTCCTCCATCTCATTAAACCGCATTTTAAGTCAAAACGGCTCCATCATTGCCGGGCGTATTGATGCTAATGGCCAAGTCATTCTCGTTAATCCCAACGGTATCTTTTTTACACCGACTTCCGTCATCAATGTCGGCGGCATCATCGCTTCTGGTTTGAATATTCAACCCACCGATTTCATGAACGGCAACTATATCTTTGATGAAGTGCTGGGTGCTGAAGGCACAGTAATCAACAGCGGCATGATCAATGCCTCGCTCGG
>QIHT01000189.1 GCA_003229115.1 Gammaproteobacteria bacterium
CAGTAAAGATTCTTTTACGTTATAACTTGATATTAAATCCATCCAGCCTTCATCGGAAATTAGTCGAATAACGGCACTTTGGCCGTGTATTTTTTCGGTTACGGATTTAAGTAGTTCAGTGAGTAACTCGGATCGATTATCAATGGCGTTTATAGTACATGAGACATCGTAGAGAAACTGTAAGGCATCTGAATCCAGATTGCTTGCAGAGAGAGGGGTTCGAAAAGTGCTTGCCAGTATTTTGTTCATGCCTGAGTGTGAGATAGTGAAAACCTATTCCTCGGTGGGCGGCGTATATTCAGGGTCGTTCGGGTTCATGAAAATAAACTGGGGCTTGCCTGACTCAATCTCAACAAAGTCCAGTGTGGTGTTTTTTAATATTTCAGCACTAACCGGTGAGATAATGACTTCAATGTCTTCGGAAGTTACTGATATATCTTCCTCTTTACTTACATCAAAACCCATACCGTAATGAACGGTTTCATCACTATTTCGGGTTGCGGCAATGCGTAAACACATGCCTTCGGAGCTGCCTTGCTGAGCTGAAAGTTTAATTTGACTGGCTGCTGCCGGAGTTATTTTGATCATAGAAATATTGCAGGTTAAATGTTAGTTAATTTGTTGACGGATAAAGTCAACAAAACGTTGTGTCCAGGTGTTTTTACTGGTGTTGCGTTGATGTGTATAGCAGGCAAGAAGATTTTTATATACATAACCATCATTTTTCCCATCAATGCCCGTGCCGCGTAACACCTCAAAGGCAAATCTAGCATTTTTATCGAGATTTTCAAAACGGGAGTAATGAAATTCATGGGCAGCAATATTGTGTTCTGGCCTTGCTGGCCATAAGCCATTGGATGTTTCACGAAGCTGCACGTAACCGCGTCCCTGGGGTGTTTTTTCCATGATGATATCAGCCTGTATGGTACCTACCATCGTGTGTTTGCTGTTGCCCCACTGGATCGATCTTGCCAAATACATCAATCCACCGCATTCGGCATAGACAGGCAGGTTATTTTCAATAGCTTGACGAATTTCGTCACGCATGGTGTTATTGGCTTCCAGTTGTTCCAGATGTGTTTCAGGGAAGCCACCGCCAATGAACAGGCCATCAATAGGCGGAAGTTTACTGTCGTTTAAAGTGTCAATGGTAACCAGTTGTGCGCCAGCCTGTTCCAGCGCTGCCAGATCATCCGGATAATAAAAACAGAAAGCCGGGTTTCGTACCACACCAATAGTTACGTGCTTCTCGTCGCCGGTCATTTTTGGCATTTGAGCTGTTGCGGGAAAGTTTAGTTCCGGGGCTGAGTCTGCAATGTTTAGCAGGCTTTCAAGGTTTACCTGTTCGGTAATCACCTGTTTGAGTCGTTCTATTTTTTTGTCGGAATAAGGGTCTTCCTGACTAGGTACCAGGCCAAGGTGACGCTCATCAATGTCAAAACGTTTGTCTTTGTGAATAGCACCCACCACTTCGACATCGGTGTAATGTTCGATAACATTGCGTAATTTTTCTTCGTGGCGTGAACCGCCGAGTTGATTCAGGATGACGCCCCTGATGGTTATATCTTTATCAAAAGACTGGTAGCCAAGAATGAGTGGCGCAATGCCTCGTGTCATGCCACGCGCATCCAGTACAAGGACAACCGGTGTTTTAGTTAGTTTTGCCAGAGCAGCATTACTGTTGCTGCCATCAAGATCCAGGCCATCGTAGAGGCCTTTGTTGCCTTCAATGATGGATAAATGACCCAGAGCCGCGAGAATCTCATCCTGCTCCATGGTGTAGAAATCAAGATTAATACAATTACGATGCGTTGCGCGAGCTAACCATTGTGGGTCAATGTAGTCGGGACCTTTTTTGAATGCCTGAACTGTTTTACCAGTGGCAGTGAGCGCGGCACAAAGACCAATACTGACGGTAGTTTTGCCAGAGGATTTGTGCGCAGCGGAGATGAATAAACGAGACATGTGAACTGTGGCCAGTTCAAGTGAAAAGTGAAAAATGAAAAGTGAAAAATTTAAAGCTTAGGGTTTCGAATTTCCTGAAGCAGGGTAACAAGATTTTGCTTTTCACTTTTCACTTTTCACTTTTCGTTTTTCACTAGCTTTTTGCATGCGGATCTGCAACAGAATCAGCGAGAGAAGTCGGCAAAAAGCTCAGTACTTTGATCATAAATGTAACCAGTACTAATGACAGCGCCATACCTCCAA
>QIHT01000054.1 GCA_003229115.1 Gammaproteobacteria bacterium
CGAGTGGCAGGCATGAGAACCGTAACAGGTTCGACAAATTTGCCGGGAGCAAATTTGAACATCAGCGTTTTGTGCTGATGGCCCGTAGGGCAAATGACAGGACGTCATTTGTAATCCTGCTGAAGAATTGAGGGATTCGAGATGACAGCGTAGCTGTCAGTTTTACACAACACGAGAAGCCAACGTGACAAACGATGAAAGCCAGTTAAGACTATTTTCTGGCAACGCCAATCTGGAGCTGGCAAAGAGTATCGCTGAAAAGCTGAATACCTCTTTGGGCAAGATTAGTGTTGATAGCTTTAGTGATGGTGAGATTTGTGTAGAAATAATGGAAAACGTTCGCGGTAAAGACGTTTTTATTATTCAACCAACGTGCACACCCACCAATGACAATTTGATGGAATTGATGGTGATGATTGATGCCATGCGTAGAGCATCAGTCAAACGAGTGACTGCGGTAATTCCGTATTACGGATATTCGCGCCAGGATCGCAAACCCAGATCAGCCAGGGTTCCGATTACGGCGAAAGTGGTTGCCAATATGTTGGCCAGTGTGAAAGTTCACCGTTTACTGACGGTTGATCTGCACGCAGACCAGATTCAGGGTTTTTTTGATATCCCGATTGATAATGTATACGCATCGCCGATATTGCTCGCCGATGTATGGCAGCAAGGTTACCAGGATTTGCTGGTGGTATCGCCGGATGTGGGTGGCGTGGTCAGGGCAAGAGCATTGGCTAAACGTTTAGGTGATGCTGATCTTGCGATTATTGATAAACGTCGCCCCAAGGCCAATGTTTCGGAAGTGATGAACATTATTGGTGACGTCAAAGGCAAAAACTGTGTGGTTGTCGATGATCTTGTTGATACAGCCGGTACTTTGTGCAAGGCGGCAGAAGCATTAAAGTCAGAAGGTGCCGCCAGTGTTTGTGCCTATTGCACGCATCCTGTTTTATCAGGCAAGGCGATTGAAAATATTTCGAACTCATCTCTGGATGAGTTAGTGGTTACCGATACGATACCGCTAAGCGATGCTGCAAGGCAGTGTAAACAGATTCGCCAGGTATCTATCGCTAACATGCTGGCTGAAACGATTCGTCGAATACACGATGAAGAGTCTGTTAGCGAGATGTATGTAGACTAAGGTCTTAAAGAATTTCTGGATGAGCTTGTAAAAAGCTTGTCCTGAAGTGGCAAGCATGTGCTTGTTAAGCAACTTCTCTGGTCGCGGGGAAGTTTTTATAACCACCGTCAAGCGGTGATTTGGAGAACATTATGGCTATTCAATTAAACGCAATATTGCGTGATGACATGGGGAAAGGTGCGAGCCGCCGCCTGCGTCACGCAAACAAGGTGCCTGCTATCATTTATGGCACAGGTAAAGATCCGGTGTGTCTTACACTGGAACAGAAAGATATTCAGTATGTATTACCTAACGAAGCTTTTTACTCACAGGTACTGGAATTAAGTATTGATGGCAAGAGTGAAGATGTGTTGCTGCGTGATTTGCAACATCATCCTTACAAAATGAACATCTTGCATATCGATTTTGTTCGCGTTGACGCGAAGAAAGTTGTTCATGTTCACATACCATTGCACTTTTTGGGCGAAGATGTAGCGCCGGGTGTTAAGACAGAAGGCGGTGCGGTAAGTCACGTTATTATGGAAGTTGAAGTGGAATGTTTACCAAAAAATATTCCGCAGTTCATTGAAGTTGACCTGTCCGAG
>QIHT01000151.1 GCA_003229115.1 Gammaproteobacteria bacterium
CTGGATCTACCCATGAAAGCTCTCGCCTACAAAGACGAAAGTGGGCAGGTCTGGCTGGCCTATAATGATCCGCAATACCTGGCAGACAGGCATCACGCTAAAGGTTGCAGTAAGGTGGTGGGTAAAATGACTAAAGCACTGGCGAATTTTTCCAAAGTAGCGACACAGTAGTTGTACTACCACTATCAATGAAGCGCGTAACAACCTTACTTGCAAGCCTGCTTATAACGTTTTACACGCTTCCTTCCTATTCGGGTGACAGGCCGCCAGATGATTCGTCAGGTTTCGTCCTTGTAGATAAGGAAATCTTTCCTTTATCCCGATATTCACAGTTAGTTGAGGGCGATGGATCACCTTCGCTGCGATTAACAGGCAGCGAATCAGACAACTACTCAATCGTTGTTAACATGTTGAGCAATTTGGGGTTGCCTTATCAGGTGGTTTCGGAGTCGCCGGCTATTTTCCAGACCGACTGGATTTCCTGGCATTATGATGAAGAAAGCAGGAAAACCACGAGTCGATATGTTAGCCGTTTTTACGGTACCAGCAGGCGTGATAAATATAAATTCAGAATAGCCATAAAAAATATTCAGCAACAACCCCACCTGCTTCTGGATGAGGTTAGTCGAGAGCAGGAGATTGATATAACCCCTGATACCGCCATGATCTGGCTTAAATGGAAACCGCAGGAACCTGATAATCATGCGATTGAAGCTTTCCTGCAACGTCTGCGTACCGAGTACGAAATTCTAATGATGGCAGCTAATGCGCCTGTACCTGTAACTCCCGCAGCGCCGGTAATTAGCGCCAATAAGGTGGTTGCAAGCCCCGATAGTAATTACCTGGCATTAGACATGTCTGTTGATCAGGCATGGGGTATTGTGATTAAACAGGCTGCGAAAAAATCAGTGCCCATGGCTAACACGCACAACAGGCAGCACATGCTGAATACAGAATGGATGTATGCAGAATATAATACCGAAAAAGCGAGTCTGGATACGTCAAAAACTGATTCGCAACGTCATCAGTTTCAGGTCATGGTGATTCCGGGAGCAAGGAGCGACAAATCAACCATATTTGTATACCACACCGGTTTTCAGAAAAAGTCTGACAAAAATACGTGGGCCGATGAGGACACGCAGGAAGCTATTGCAGCTGCATTCCTTGGGTTTCTGGATATTGAATAACAACACAAAAAAATGATATGAAAACATCAAATAAATGCATTGGTTCATTGCTTATAGCCGGGCTTGCCACGATATCACTGGAAGCTTACGCAACGGATATAACTGCAACGCCGTTTGATATCAAGCCTTTAAATAGAGGCTATCAGATGGTGGCCACTGAAGAAGGTAACTGCGGTCAGGATAAAATGAAAGAGAGCAACTGCGGAGAAGGCAAGTGCGGCAGCAAAAAAAATGATAAAGAAGCGGTTTGCGGACTTTATAAAATAGGCAGCGCGCACGAAGATGACAGTAAAGTCAAAGACGGCAAGTGTGGCGGGCACAAAGTTGTTGAGTCTTTGTGCGGTGGTGGTTAGTAAAATTCTGGCAAGAATAACGTCAAAAACTTTTACCACAGAGAGCACAGAGTTTTTCTATTGTTAAGTGCGCGCCGTAGGCGCTGTTAACAATAAAAAGCTTTTCTCTGTGTCCCTTGTGCCTCTGTGGTAAATAGCTTTTATATTTTCAAATAAAGCCAGCCTTTACCAGTACGTT
>QIHT01000140.1 GCA_003229115.1 Gammaproteobacteria bacterium
ATATGAGGAATGATTCCAGGAATGATCTGGCTTATACATTGATTGACCTGGAGTCCGCAATTGATGATGATGTACTCAGGCAAATTCAAACTATCGAAGGCGTACTAAAAGCGCGCCAGATTTAATCTCTTTGGGTCATATTCCCGCTGCTTGCGGCGCATAAATGATGTAGGCTGGCGCTGAGGAACGAAGCCCAGCAGATATTTGAGTAATGATTGTTGGGCTTCGTACCTTAGCGCCAACCTACCACGAGAAATACCCCGTTCGCTTGCGGCGGGGATGATTATTTATGACAGACAAAGACCCGCTAACTGAAATCAGGCAACGCATTGATACTATCGATGCAGATATTCAGAAGTTGGTCTCTGAACGTGCTGAGTGCGCAGCCAAAGTCGCCGAGGTTAAGCAGGGGCAGGGCGAAACCGGACACTTCTATCGCCCCGAACGTGAAGCACAGGTGCTGCGGGCGGTTCAGCAAAGAAACTCGGGGCCTTTGAGCGATGAATCTGTCGCCGGCATTTTCCGTGAAATTATGGCAGCCTGCCTGGCGCTGGAAAAGCCACTAAAAGTCGCATTTCTGGGTCCTGAAGGTACCTACACGCACGCCGCCTCGGTAAAACATTTTGGACGACTGATCGAAACCGAACCGGTCGGCAGCATTGAAGAAGCCTTCAGACTGGTGGAAGCCGATGGCGCGGACTTTGGTGTTGTGCCGGTTGAGAACTCAACCGAAGGCGTTATCAATCATACGCTCGATTTACTGATGCAATCATCACTCTCTATTAGTGGTGAAGTGGCACTGAGAATTCGCCATAATTTATTGACTAAAGAGTCGGGCATCGAAAACATAAATCGCGTGTACTCACATCAGCAGTCACTTGCTCAATGCCGGCTTTGGCTGGATAAACATTTACCCGCTGCTGAACGTATCGCGACTAACAGTAATGCAGAAGCGGTTTTGCTGGCAAGAGATCATAAGAACTCGGCATCCATTGCGGGCGTGATGGCTGCCGAGCTGTACGACATGCCGATTCTAAAATCCGATATCGAAGATGAACCGGATAATACGACGAGATTTGTTGTCATCGGCAAACATCAGGTGCCGCCAAGCGGGTCTGACAGAACCAGTCTGTTAGTGTTTGCGCACAATCGCCCGGGTGCCCTGTTTGATTTGCTACAGCCGTTGGCGAAACGCGATATCAGTATGAGCAATATTGAATCCAGACCTTCACGTCGAGGTATTTGGGAATACGTTATTCTTCATTGATATTGACGGCCATCGTGATGATAACAACGTGCGTGAAGCCATCGCCGAAATTGAACAGGCTAGTGCAATGGTGACGGTACTCGGATCCTACCCGAAAGCTGTGTTGTAATCCCCGGAATGAGAAAGTCATTTCTGTCACTGGCAACGCCCGGCGTACAACAACTAAGACCTTACCTGCCGGGTAAACCTGTTGAAGAACTGGAACGTGAGCTGGGTATTTCCGGCTCCATTAAACTCGCATCCAATGAGAACCCGTTGGGGCCCAGCACAAAAGCTTTAGAAGCCATTCAAAAACATAGTGGTTCGATTAACTATTATCCTGACGGTGGCGGTTATAAATTAACTGCACGACTAGCGCAGAAACATAATCTGCCGACACAATGCATCACCCTGGGTAACGGCTCGAATGACATTCTGGAATTAACGAGGGCTTTTTTAACGCCCGAACATTCTGCCGTTTTTTCTGAATATTCATTTGCAGTCTATCCCATTGTTGTGCAGGCGGTGGGTGCGAAAGCAAATATCGCAACTGCTTATCTGGAGACACACTCAACAATGCCGTTGGGTCATGATCCGCAAGCCCTGTTATCCTGTATTGATGATTCTACGCGAGTCATGTTTATAGCAAACCCGAACAATCCAACAGGCACCTGGCTGGAACTTGATGTTTTAAAGCAGCTTCTGGATAAAGTGCCAGACCACGTTATTGTGGTACTGGATCTTGCGTATAACGAATATATGGACGAGGCTCTTCGTCCCGAAATTAATACATGGATAGATGGCTATCCGAATTTGATAGTCACCTGCACCTTCTCAAAAATATATGCACTGGCAGGTCTGCGAATCGGTTATTCGATCTCCACTCCCGAAATTGCAGATTTGCTGAACCGTGTCAGGCAGCCGTTTAATACCAATCTGTTAGCACAGGAAGCAGCATTAGCTTCGCTTGATGATAAAATACATCTGACACAAAGTGTTTCTCTGAACAATGCCGGCAAAAAATATTTACAACAGGCACTGGCAGAGCTGGGGCTTGAATCTTTACCGAGCATGGGCAACTTCATCGCCATTAACCTCAAACAGGAAGGCTTGCCTGTTTATGAAAAATTATTAAAAAAAGGCGTGATTGTTCGACCCGTAGCAAACTACAATATGCCTGAATATATACGCGTAACCATCGGCACGGCCGAACAGAACCAGCGTTTTGTAAAAACACTGGCCGAGGTACTTTAATGACATTAAAAGCACAATCAGTTTGCATTATAGGCACCGGACTTATCGGCGGTTCGCTGGCACTGGCTTTGCGAGATGCAAAGTTTTGCGCCCGGATTACAGGTGCAGGTCGTACTGAAGCGACTTTAAAGAAAGCCGTTGATTTAGGCATTATTGATAGCTACGAAATGGATTTGGCAAAAGCAGTTAGCGGTGCAGATATTGTGGTTGTCGCAGTACCGCTGGGTGCGATGAAAGCTGTTTTCGAACAAATTGCACCGGCGTTGTCAGTAACCACGGTGGTCACTGATGCAGGCAGTGCTAAACAAACGGTTATTCGTGACGCCGAAGCTGCGCTGGGTGAAAAAGTCGGGCGTTTTGTGGCAGCACATCCCATAGCCGGTACAGAAAAAAGTGGCGTGCAGGCAGCGTTCAAAGAGCTTTATGATGAGAAGCGGGTGATAATAACACCCACCGAATCAACTGAATCCAGTGCAGTAGACCTCGTTATTGCAATGTGGCAGGCAGCCGGTGCTGAAGTAGAAACCATGAGCGCCGAACATCATGATCAGGTACTGGCGGGCACCAGTCACTTACCGCACTTACTGGCATTCGGTCTGGTGGATTGTTTAAATAATCTTGAGGACGTTGATGAAATATTTCGTTTTGCCGCCGGTGGTTTCCGCGACTTCACGCGGATTGCTTCCAGTGACCCCATCATGTGGCGAGATATTTGTTTAAGTAATCGCGAAGCGGTTATGGCGATGATGAAACGCTACTTCCAGGAAATGGACAAGATGTACGAAGCGCT
>QIHT01000113.1 GCA_003229115.1 Gammaproteobacteria bacterium
ATACGATTAAATACACGGGTGTTAGCGGTGTCGGTAACCTAACTGCTATTATTAATTCGACTGCAGGTGGCGCCAGAGATGCAGCTGGAAACATCCTGATTTTGAGTGTTATCGGCCCGACAGTTGCGGTGGAATACTGCAACAATTCACTTGCCGCCGGGACAGTTAATGACACAGAAGAATTTGAAGCTTGTGAGTATCTGTTTACTGAAAATAATTTTCAAGCTACAGAGTTAGCAACGGTAATATTTGCTGCGGGTGAAGGAATTACAATCAACCCGAATTTCACTATTGATGTCGGCGCTATCTTGCAGGTTAAGGTGTGTGGTCAGAGTCTTTGTCAGGTGAGCACTGAGCCAATGGAGCTTGGTTGTCATTCCTGCGTAACTGATATCTGTGCTATTGACAGTACGTGCTGTACAGATGCGTTTTCACAAGCTTGCCTTGACAAAGTCGCTACGGTTTGTAATTTAAGCTGTCAGTAAACACAATTAAAAATATTAGAATGTCATGCCGGCCTCGAGCCGCTATCTCTTACTGAGTTGTATGTTGCCCAATGAGATCCCGGCTCGAGGCCGGGACGACATATAATTATTTTTTCAGTAAACGCTTATCAGCACCATCCTGTCCTATTGATGGGGTACAGCTCTGGCGACTGTGGCGATGCGAGTGTTGTTTGATTTATACTGTATGGCTTATTGGTGCAGAATAATAGATAAAAACAGCACTGCTTTTTTGTTTGAACTTTTTAGAGTCAGCAGATACGCCTGGGAGGGGTATTGGAATGAATGCCTTTGATCTTGGCTTGTTGCCCTCAGGGCATTTGCACTGCTTTGCATCAATAGCGGATGATACAAGTAACAACGCGACTCATCACATACTTATCGGCAAGGCCTTTAGGCGTAGTACGGGAGCAGGCTTGTTTTTTCTGGCAGCCAGAAAAAACAATGAGAATCTTTCACCATCACTGCAATATTGGCGCAGTTTTGCCTGTAAATACCTGAGTGAACGCTGCTTGCTGGCATCGATAGATCCATTAAAGCCTGATCCCATCGGGCCATTTACAGATACTGAAACCATGCCGTTGCTCCTCAGTGTGCCGCCTATGCGCGGTGGTGAGTATCTTTCGGCTTCAGTATTGCAAGACATTCGATCTGAACTGGATAACTGGGTTTGTGAACAGATTCATATCTTTGGTGGGCTAGATGCATTACTTATCAAGCACGCACCTCATTGGCACCAGGTGGGTCGTGTTTGTTTCCATTTGGCAGAGAACAAAAATGACCCGGACTACCCCTTTGCTTTCATGGCAACCTATGCCCCGGAGCTATCAGAACAGGGCAATATTCGTTATCAACCCCTCAGCCGGGCGTTACAGGAATATACAGGGTCAAGCAACAAAAAAGCATTGATTCGTCTGCTTTCACCCATTCAACTTGCAGCTGAAACCAGTGCTGTAGTTAAAGATCTGGTAGATACGGGTGATATCTATCATCCCCTGGCTTGGACACCAGAGGAGGCCTATCTATTTCTTAAAGATGCACCGCAGTACGAGCAATGCGGTGTTGTGGTTCGACTGCCGGACTGGTGGAAGAAACGCCACAGAGTGCGTGCCAGCATCACCATTGGAGAGAAAACCGGAAAGAGCTTCAACGCTGATGCATTACTGGATTTTAAACTCCATGTTGCCCTGGGGAGCAAACCACTCAACAAGGATGAACTGAAAAAATTAATGGCAGCGGGTGACGGGCTTGTTTATATGCAAGGCCAATGGATTGAGGTAGACCAGGCGAGACTGAAAGAAGCCCTGGCTCATTGGGAAATGGTGAAAGTAGAAAGGGCAAGTAGCGGTCTCACCTTTGCCGAAGGAATGCGATTGCTGGCAGGCGCGCCTGTCGATTTGAAGGACGATGCCTTTGAGGAGAGCCGGGAGTGGTCTTTTGTGCAGCCGGGCAAATGGCTGTCCTCACAGTTACAGGCATTACGCTCACCTGATCAATTACAGGTTATCCATCCCGGCAAGGCACTTAAAGCAACCCTGCGACCCTATCAGCAGACGGGTGTAAACTGGTTGTGGTTGCTCTCCCAGCTGGGTTTAGGTGCTTGTCTGGCGGATGATATGGGGCTGGGGAAAACCATGCAGGTTATCTCATTGCTACTGGAGCTGAAAAAACGACGCTATAACAGACCCTCCCTACTGGTTTTACCTGCATCGTTGCTGGGCAACTGGAAAACCGAGCTTGAACGCTTCGCTCCTTCCTTACGCTGCCTGTTTATACATAGCTCGGAATTTAGTAATAAAACCATTGATACTATGGCATCAGAACCCACCACGCTGCAAGCTGTCGATGTGGTTTTGACCAGCTATGCTACGCTCATGCGTCAAAACTGGTTACAGCAAGCACAATGGCAGCTACTGGTGCTGGATGAGGCCCAGGCAATTAAAAATCCTCAAGCCAGACAGAGCAAAATGGTAAAGACCCTCAAGGCTAAAAGCCGTATTGCCCTGACAGGCACACCGGTGGAAAATAGACTGTCGGATTTATGGTCCCTATTCGATTTCTTGAACCCTGGTTTGCTGGGTTCAGCTACACGCTTCAAAGGTTTTGTGAAGAAGCTCTCCACACGGGACACCGATCAATACGCACCACTACGAAAACTGGTAGCTCCTTACATCTTGCGCCGCCTTAAAACAGATCGCACCATTATCAGTGATTTGCCAGAGAAGACAGAAGTCGCCGCTTACTGCGGCCTAAGTAGAGTCCAGGCGGCGTTATATCAACGCGCCGTTACAGAGATGGCTGAAGCGCTTG
>QIHT01000012.1 GCA_003229115.1 Gammaproteobacteria bacterium
GACCTGATTAGTTGTTATGCCGATATTGTTGACGAGGGCAGAACCTCCATAAGAGTACAGGTAGAGGTGTATGCTGAGAGGATGAAAAATGGTGAACCCGTTTGCATAAAAGTCACCGAAGCGGTGCTGGTTTACGTCGCCATTGACGAGAACAGGAAACCGAGAATTTTACCTAATTAAGTGTTTGTAATGACAGGCAGAGGGTGTATTATCAACAAAAAAATGAAGGAGATAGTATGAAAAACAAGTCTTTAGTAATACGTTCCGCTATCCTCGTTGCAACCGCAGCAGGTTTTTCCTCACAACTTCAGGCAGCGGGCTTTGCGCTGATTGAAAACAATGCCAGTGGTCAGGGTAATGCTTATGCGGGTGCTGCTGCGATAGCTAATGATGCTTCTACTATATGGTTTAACCCGGCCGGTATGATGCGGCTGGAGAATGACCAGATCGTTGCAGCAGTGCATGTGGTTGCTCCCAACTCTGAATTTTCTAATGGTAATACGGTAACTGGTTTAGGTACGCCTGTTTCAGGTTCAGGCGATGATGGTGGCACCACTGCCTTTGTGCCTAATTTTTACTATGTCGCAACAGTCGATGAAAATCTCAAGTTTGGTCTGGGTGTGAATGTTCCTTTTGGTTTGACGACTGAATACGACAAGAACTGGGTGGGTCGCTACAGCGCCGTAAAAACCGAGTTAAAGACCATTAATATCAACCCCAGTATTGCGTTCAAAACCAGCGAAAAATTATCATTTGGTGCAGGTATCAATATCATGTTGGCGGATGTTACGCTAACTAGCGCTATCGATTTTGGTGCGCTTGCGGCTATTCCAGGAAATCCATTTAATGCGACAGGGCCTGGAAATGAGGATGGTTTTGCTGATTTAACCGGTGATAATTTTGATGAATTGGCCTACGGTATTAATTTAGGTTTGCTGTACGAGCCAAAACCAGGTACACGTGTGGGCTTGGCTTATCGCTCAAGAGTAACTATTGATGTTGAAGGGAATGCGAATTTTACAGTGCCGAATACTATTACGCCGCCAGCACCAGGGTTATTTGCTGATCAGGGGTTAAAAGCTTCGGTGACATTGCCGGAGACCCTGTCACTTAGTGTTGCGTCAGATGCAGACAAGGTGACCTTATTAGCTGATATCACATGGACAGGCTGGAGTTCATTTGATGAGCTACGCATTTCTTACGATAATACATTCCAGCCAGATTCGGTGACCACAGAAGCATGGGACGATACCATCCGATTATCATTGGGTGCGGATTACCGGCTTAGTGATAAGATGACAGTGCGTGGTGGCTGGGCTTATGATGAATCCCCGGTTCCTAGTGCAGAGCGTCGTACCGCACGAATTCCTGGTAACTCACGACGTTGGATATCAGCAGGTTTTAGCTATGTGCTGGATGCATCTATGAAAATAGATGTGGGGTATTCACACCTGTTTATTAGTGATACCCCGATCAATAACACGTTTGAAAGTAGTTTGCCTCCTTTAAACGGTACTCTTAATGGTGTTTATGATTCCTCGGTTGATATTTTGAGTTTTCAGTTGACCTTGAATATCTAATAACTAAAAATCGAGTGTGTAATCTTAAAAGGCTCTTCAGATGAAGAGCCTTTTATTTTGTCCTGAGTTT
>QIHT01000218.1 GCA_003229115.1 Gammaproteobacteria bacterium
GACAACCAGTACATGACCGTGCAAACCTTTATGTGAATCGTGCGTTCTTGTCGGCAAGACTGGCTGACTTAGCAATTCAGCAGCTGCTTTAACACCGCCATAAACTTCGTCAGGCACATTTAATGAATCAAAAACAATATCTCCACAACAGGCTTTACCACTGGCAGTGAACAAACCGGTTTTCAATCCGATAAAACACACTGTTGTATTTGCACGAATAGCCGAACCCTTTATTTCACCGGTTAAAGCATCAAGACCGGATGGCACATCGATAGCAATAACAGGTTTGCCTGCTGAATTAACCGCCTCAATCCAGTGTTTCCATTCGCCACTGACTTCTCTGCTCAATCCCGTACCTAACAAAGCATCAATCAATACATCAGCTGTACTTACAAGAGCAGTATCCGCCGCCGTTACTTCGCCGACTTCTGCCCATTGCAGATAAGCCTGTTTAGCATCGCCTGTTAGTTTTTCAGGCTCAATTAAACTAACGACCTGTACATTCATTGCCTGTTGCTGCGCAAGACGCGCAACCACATAACCGTCACCGGCATTATTACCGGCACCACATAAAATCAGCAAACGATTGGCTTCAGGATATTTTTCACGTAGCACATCAAAAACCACCTGCCCGGCACGGCGCATTAAGGTAAAACCGGGAATACCCGACTCAATCGCAAGCCGATCGAGGCTTGCTACTGCTTCAGGGGTGTATAGTTTTGTGGGGAGCTTATTCACTTTAGATATCTTATCATTGTCAGCATTTAAAAAATATTTGCCGCGAAGAACGCAAAGGGCGCAAATAAAACAATTGTTAACAGGTTTTTTTGCGCCCTTTGCGTTCTTCGCGGCTAAAAGTTTTTATTTTTTTATTGTAAAACTTCCAAACCACCCATATAAGGCTTCAATACATCAGGCACAACAATACTGCCATCACTCTGTTGATAATTTTCCAGCACAGCCACCAGTGTACGGCCAATCGCCAGACCTGAACCATTAACCGTATTCAACAACTCGGGTTTTCCGGTTTCCGGATTTCGCCAGCGCGCCTGCATACGTCGTGCCTGGAAATCACCGAAACAACTGCATGATGAAATTTCACGGTAGGACTCCTGTCCCGGCAACCAGACTTCAAGGTCATAGGTTTTAGCAGCTGAAAAACCCACGTCACCACTACACAGGGTAACAACACGATAAGGCAACTCCAGTTTTTGCAGAATAGTTTCTGCATGCTGAGTCAACTCCTCCAGTGCATCCCACGCCTTATCAGCGCTGACCATTTGCACCATTTCAACCTTGTCGAACTGATGCTGACGAATCATGCCGCGTGTATCTTTGCCGTAAGAGCCGGCTTCGGAGCGAAAGCACGGCGTGTGGCTGGTGAATTTCAGAGGGATTCTGTTTGCATCGATAATTTCATCACGTGCAATATTCGTCACTGGCACTTCAGCCGTTGGAATCAGGTAATGCCCTGCTTCTTTATCAACACAAAATAAATCTTCTTCAAACTTAGGTAATTGACCCGTGCCTTTAAGACTGTCGCTATTTACAATGTAAGGCACATAAACTTCTTCATAACCATGTTCATTGGTATGCACATCAAGCATGAACTGTATCA
>QIHT01000102.1 GCA_003229115.1 Gammaproteobacteria bacterium
GTTTCATAAGTAGCTGTATTTTAGCACAAAAAATATTTCAAAATCTTGGAATGTTGAAAACCCATTCGTTAATTCCAATCAATACGGATTGAATAGCAGCGGTAAGACAATTGAAATGACCAGTAAAAAAAGAGCCCCGTTGTTGAGGCTCTTGCAATTCGTTGGTGGCACATAAATTATGCGCCACATGAGGATCAATCCTCGCTATCTTCTTTTCTTGGCACCAGAACAAAACTTCCATCCCAGTTTATCGGCACGCTATGCAATTTAACCACATAGCCCTTGCCCTCTTTGAACGGCCAGGCCGCGCCAATGGTGCTCATATATTCACTGTCCGGTTCCTGACGAACCCGTACATTGAATTCAGGCTTGTCGCCTTTTGCCATGTTGATAACTCCTCTTATGTCAACCATGCCTGAATTATAATGGAGAAGGACCCGTTCATTGAAGGAGTTATATATTGATTTTGCCGAACTCAAAGCTGCTTTTCCCATTGAGGACAGCTTTGAGAGACTTGGTCTAAACATGAAGCAAAACGGCCCAGCGTTCAGAGGCCCATGTCCAACCTGCCAATCCGGCGGTGACCGGGCCTTGATTGTTACCCCGGCCAAACATTCATTTTATTGTTTTGGTGCCAGAATTGGTGGCGATGTCATTGCCCTGGTGGCCCATATCCATGATTGCGATATGAAAACAGCTGCTGCCTTCCTAGCAGGGAAGGGAAGTGGCGACAAACCTGACAATAAAAAATCAAATGCTTCAACAGTTCCCCAGGAGAGGAATAAGGAGGCCGCAAGAAGTCTCCAACCTCTTTCCTACTTGGAACCGAAGCATCATCTGGTTCAAAAAGCTGGGCTGGATGAAAAAACCTGTGCATATTTGGGCGCTGGTTATGCGCCAAAAGGCATAATGCGAGGCAGGATGGCTATTCCCATTCATGATAAAATCGGCAATCTCGTTGCCTACTGCGGTCGAGCATTAAAAGGGGAACACCCAAAGCTGATATTTCCAAAGGATTTTAAGCCAGAGGGATACTTTTTTTCTGCCTTGCAAATCCCGGTTGATGAGATCGCCCTGGTTCGGGATCCTTTGGATGCGCTCATAGCAAACCAAAATGGCGTTGAAAACGTAGTTTCAGTTTTAACGGAAACTATCAATGCAGCTCAGTTGCGATTATTAGCCGAGTTGATGGATGACAATGATTGTCAGGCCATCGAACTTTACTAAGGATCAAGTCAGGATATGATTTCCTAAAACAAATAATCCCAAGCCCTCAATTTTTGAGGGCTTTTTCTTTTATCCGCTGGAATATTAGCCTTGAATACAAAAAAGTTGGCTGTTGTTTACCGTTGGCAGCGCGCAAAATATCTTTGATACTGACGGTATTTTCCCCTCTCTGTCGCAAAACATATATTGTGCGACCTATCTTAAGAGTTATAAAAATCTAAGGAGATTACCCAGTACCTCCTTTTTTTAAGCCTTTGTCAGAGCCAGCAAACAATCAGCAATCCGTTTGTTCTCATCGCTGAGTTTTGGCCGATATCGATAGCAGGTCTCGCTGAAGTTGAAGGTCCGGCAGAACAGCCGAATGCTGATGCTTCGGTGCCGAACCGCCCACTAGACCATCTCCTTATGCAGGGATGGCCTCACCACTTTTCCAATGAGAGGCCGTAATGAAATTGATCCGGGGGATCAATTTTAGGCTGTACGTTCCTTAAGCAAATCAGCCTGCATGCTACGGCCTATCGCCATGCCCCGTGAAATCTCCTCGCGCTCTTCCACGGATAGTGATTTCGGGCAGCGCCTACGCTGGTGGGGCTGAATGCCGCCGTGGTATTGCAGGTAAGAATATACCGTTGCGGGCGGCTTCTCTATGGCCCGAGAAATTATTGCCATCGAAGTGCC
>QIHT01000142.1 GCA_003229115.1 Gammaproteobacteria bacterium
TAACAACTACTTTAGATAAAACTCCGATTACATCACGTTTAATGTTTTCAAGTAACTCGGTAAACATCTCGAAAGATTCACGTTTATATTCCTGTTTCGGATTTTTTTGAGCATAGCCACGTAAATGTATGCCTTGGCGCAGGTGGTCCATCGCGGCCAAATGCTCTTTCCATTGGCTGTCCAGTATTTGCAACATCACTGCTTTTTCGAAGTGTCTGATCACGTCCGCACCTGCAACCTCTTCTTTTGCCTTATAAGCAAGCAATACGCCATCAAAAATTTTCTCGCGTAACGTTTCTTCGTGCAACGAATGATCGACATCCAGCCAACCAGAGATATCCATTTTAATCGCAAACCGTTTTGCCAATGCTTCTTCCAGGCCTGGGATGTCCCACTGTTCGTCTAAGCTTTGCGGGGCAATAAATTCACTAATCAATGAGCTAACCACGTCTTCTCGCATCACATCAATGGAATCGGAAATATCATCCCCCGCCATTAAGTCATTACGCTGCTCATAAATCACATTCCTTTGATCATTCGCCACGTCGTCGTATTCCAATAACTGTTTACGAGTATCAAAATTATGTCCTTCTACTTTACGCTGTGCATTTTCTATTGCTTTGGTTACCCAAGGGTGTTCAATGGCTTCGCCGTCTTCCATGCCCAGTTTTTGCATTAAATTACCGACTTTTTCAGAAGCAAAAATACGCATCAAGCTGTCTTCCAGAGACAGGTAGAAACGAGAAGAGCCTACGTCGCCCTGTCGACCGGAACGGCCTCGCAATTGATTGTCGATACGTCGTGATTCGTGTCGTTCCGTACCTACAATGTGCAATCCGCCAGATTCTAATACTTGCTGATGACGCTTTTGCCAGTCCGTTCGTATCGCATCTAATTCGCTGTCTTTTTTACCTGCTTTTTGTGCTGCTGCAAGCTCAACTTCAAGGTTACCGCCAAGAACAATATCTGTGCCGCGGCCGGCCATATTGGTTGCAATGGTCACCGCCTCCGGGCTGCCTGCTTGCGCAACGATATCGGCTTCTCTCTCGTGCTGCTTCGCATTTAAAACTTCATGTTTGATTTTTTCTTTCTTTAGTAATTGAGATAGTTTTTCTGAAGTTTCAATCGTTGACGTTCCCACCAACACAGGTTGCCCACGCGACTGGCAATCCTTAATGTCGTCTGCAATCGCATTGAACTTGTCTTCTGTATTCAAATAAACCAAATCAGTACGATCATCACGAGCCATTTTTTTATTAGTAGGAGTTACAACCACTTCCAGACCATAAATTGAATTAAACTCGAAGGCTTCGGTATCTGCTGTTCCCGTCATTCCAGAAAGTTTGTCGTATAGCCGAAAATAATTTTGAAACGTGATCGCTGCCAGAGTCTGGTTTTCTTGTTGGATGGTCACACCTTCTTTCGCTTCTACGGCTTGATGCAAGCCATCTGACCAACGTCTACCTGGCATCGTTCGCCCTGTAAACTCATCAACAATAA
>QIHT01000242.1 GCA_003229115.1 Gammaproteobacteria bacterium
TTATTGTTGATGAGTTTACAGGGCGAACGATGCCAGGTAGACGTTGGTCAGATGGCTTGCATCAAGCCGTAGAAGCGAAAGAAGGTGTGACAATCCAACAAGAAAACCAGACTCTGGCAGCGATCACGTTTCAGAATTATTTTCGACTATACGACAAACTTTCTGGCATGACGGGAACCGCAGATACCGAAGCCTTTGAGTTTAATTCAATTTATGGTCTGGAAGTGGTTGTGACTCCAACTAATAAAAAAATGGCTCGTGATGACCGTACAGACTTAGTCTATTTGAACACCGAAGACAAGTTCAATGCGATTGCAGAGGACATTAGAGACTGCCAATCACGTGGACAGCCTGTGTTGGTGGGCACTTCGACGATTGAAACTTCAGAAAAATTATCCCAGCTGCTGAAAAAAGAAAAAATCAAACATGAAGTGTTAAATGCCAAGCAGCACGAGAGAGAAGCCGATATTGTTGCGCAAGCAGGCAGCCCGGGGGCGGTGACCATTGCAACTAATATGGCCGGTCGTGGAACCGATATTGTTCTTGGCGGCAACTTGAACGTCGAGCTTATAGCAGCAGCAGGAAAAAAAGACAGCGAATTAGATGAGATACGGGCGAACTGGAAAGAGCGTCATCAGCAGGTATTGAAATCTGGTGGATTGCATATTGTAGGCACGGAGCGACACGAATCACGGCGCATAGATAATCAACTACGAGGCCGTTCCGGTCGACAGGGCGATGTAGGCTCTTCTCGTTTCTACCTGTCTCTGGAAGACAGTTTGATGCGTATTTTTGCCTCTGAAAAAGTGGGTAACTTAATGCAAAAACTGGGGATGGAAGACGGTGAAGCTATTGAGCATCCTTGGGTAACCAAGGCAATAGAAAATGCACAGCGTAAAGTAGAAGGGCATAATTTTGATACTCGTAAGCAGTTGTTAGAATACGACGACGTGGCAAATGATCAAAGGAATGTGATTTATGAGCAGCGTAATGACTTAATGGCGGGTGATGACATTTCCGATTCTATTGACGTGATGCGAGAAGATGTAGTCAGCTCATTGATTAGTGAATTTATTGCTCCGCAAAGCTTAGACGAACAGTGGGACATCCCAGGCCTGGAAAAAGCATTGGAAAAACGGTTTGCGATTAAAATGGATGTCTCTGGTTGGTTAGATGCCGATCATTCGTTGCACGAAGAAACATTACGCGAGAAAATTTTTGATGGCGTATTGGCAGCTTATCAGGAAAAAGAAGAGGTTGCGGGTGCGGATGTGATCAGACACTTCGAAAAAGCAGTGATGTTGCAAATACTGGACAGCCAATGGAAAGAGCATTTAGCCGCGATGGATCATTTGCGTCAAGGCATACATTTACGTGGCTATGCTCAAAAAAACCCGAAACAAGAATATAAACGTGAATCTTTCGAGATGTTTACCGAGTTACTTGAAAACATTAAACGTGATGTAATCGGAGTTTTATCTAAAGTAGTTGTTAGAAGATATCCAGGCCGTAGAGGAACAGCGACGTACTGCTCCACCAATGCAATTTGAACATGCAGAAAGCTCAGCCGTGACTGCTGCGGAGCCCGAACGGAATGAAAATGACGCCGCCGATACTCGCTCTGAAAAAGTAGAACCCTTTGTTCGACAAGGACGTAAAGTGGGACGAAATGAGCCTTGCCCTTGTGGTTCGGGTAAAAAATACAAACAATGTCATGGCAAAGTGGCCTGAATGCCCATCAGAGTTAAAAATTGAGAATGTGAATGATATCTGAACTGCTCCCTGTTGATGGCATACGTTTGGCTGCGGTCTCCGCAGGTATTAAAACATCAGGGCGTTTAGATCTTGTGATCTTTGCGCTGGATGAAGAGACGGTGACGACAGCGGTATTTACCCAAAATGCTTTTTGTGCGGCACCGGTTACCGTTGCTCGCCAGCACTTACAAGCGGCGATGCCAAAATACTTCATTATCAATACGGGCAATGCTAATGCAGGAACGGGCACTCAAGGTATTGATGATGCGCTGGCGTGTTGCACTGCTTTGGCCGAACGTGCAGGAGTGTCTAAAGAAGAGGTGCTGCCCTTTTCCACGGGTGTGATTGGCGAACCGTTGCAAATTGATAAAATTATTCCTGTGCTGGGCAGTGCCCTGTCCAGTTGTTCAGCGCGCGGATGGGCTCAAGCTGCCACAGGTATTCTTACCACCGATACCGTACCTAAAGGCGCGTCTCGAACGTTACAGCTTCAGGGAAAGCAGGTGACCATCACCGGTATCGCAAAGGGTTCGGGCATGATTAACCCCAATATGGCAACCCTACTGGCGTTCATCACAACCGATCTTGTTATTGATAAGACACTGTTACATCATTGCTTGCTTCAATCTGTAGAAACGTCATTTAACCGTATTTCTGTTGACGGCGACACCTCTACCAATGACGCTTGTGTACTTTCG
>QIHT01000198.1 GCA_003229115.1 Gammaproteobacteria bacterium
GGAAATAAGCCTGGAGGAAGCGCAACAAGTAATGAGCGCGGGCATGTTGTCTTATCTCAAAGAATCCCGGCGGCTGGATAACAGTAAAATGGTGAGAGAGTTGGGAGTGGTGTTACGGTATGCCAATCTGACAATGGGGCTAAGTGATCGGTAAATACTGTATTTATAGACAGTAAAAAATGCGGCCTTGTTTAGTACATTGTTTTCTGGTTCACACGCAGGAGCATGGGAACGAGAGCTGCTAACTTAATGGCGGCTCACGACAAAGCAGGCGAATTGTTGTGCCTGTGACGCTTCTCAAGGCTCTACTGGGTCAGCCGGATGCACCAAGGGTTCCACATAACCCGCATCAATGGTGTAGCCTTTTCTTGTTAGTCTTTCTTCCATGGCATAGCGGTCTTTTTTTAAATCTTTTATCGTTTCAACCCAATAATCCTGCCATTGGTCGCGTTTTTTCCCCCTAAAATAACTTCTGCCTTGCTCTTCTTTGCCGTAGAGAGAAAAACTCAACAGGTAAGCGCCCGGCTTATCCACAACTTGGCTGCCACTGCGACGAATATCAATGTCCATGAACAGATCCCCAGCGTAAAAATACCAGCTACCGGACTTTATGCGCATCCATTCTTCCAGCGTTGGGGCATAATTAACAGGAAGAGCGATAGCATATGGATCCTCCAGATAATATTTAAACGCCTGTTCGCCGGTTAATCTAGGAAGACTGTAGGGAATAGAAGGTTGCCAACCCGTCTGTGCCAGTGTTTGCAGCAGGGTAATGAAGGCTAGGCGGGCTTCGTCGTGGGGGGTGGGACGGTTTTGGCTGATGAGTGCAGTAACACTAAAATTATAAAGCCCTTTTTCTCGTTTTTCAGCGTTTTCTGTACCTACTACACCAAGCGCATATTTTATTTCAAAACTATGGATACCATTTTCCACAATCACAGTGCCGGGATAGTCAGTTGACCAGTCATGCTCGTAAAAATTAAGCCCTGCGGGTTGCTGGTCTACATTGCCCCGGTCATCCAGATGATTGCGTTGCAGGAACTGTGTGCCGGATTCACCGAGTTTTATTCTCATGGTCGAAGGGGGCATAGGAAGTTCTCCGTGGGGTGCGTGGTCTGTTAATAAGGTGAGTGTTAGCAGTGAGAGAAGGAAAAGGCGCATGGCTAATAAACAAACAGGGCGTCCGGTGAGTTTACCCAAGAGGCCATGGTTCTTAATTCGCCCAGCATGTGTGCTTCCTGGTCGTTCATTAATTCGTGGAATTTCTTAGCTGCTTTTTCAATCCATTTCATCCGGCTTTCCTCATCTTCGACTTTCATATCACCGGGTGCCACGGATTTGAGTTGAGGGTTAGACTCCCTGCATTCATGGGTGAATACCAATTGATAAGTGGGCGCAACCCAGCGCCAGTATTTACGTTCCCGAGTCAGCCATTTGCTAAACACCGGGTCATCATAAATCAACGGTTGCAGTATTTCTCTCTGCTCATGGTCTGCGATGGCCAGCAGATGTTCCAGTTGATATTTCGCTCGCAGTTTCCCCGCGTTGGTTCTTTCTATCTGCAACACCATCTCAAACCCTTCAAGCAGACGATCCGAGGGTTTGAAATGTTTGATGCGATCCAGAGATGTGGCCGCCCAGGGCAGGTTGTTCAGGTACGTTTTAACGGTTTTTACGAGTTGGTTGGCATCCCGCTCGTGCAAACAGGCCATGCCACTGAAAAAGTGTTCCGGGTAGTTGTTGTACAGCGATGCTTTTTATGCTTAAAGAACGCCTGCTGAATGAAGAAGAGCTTCCCTTGTTAAGCTGCGCGGACATTGAAGTATTGTTGAGCCAATTTTTACCACGACGAAACGCGACCGGCAAAGACGTTATTGCGCAAATGAAAAAACGCCACCGCAAGCGACAATCTGCGATTGAGTCACAGAAGAGAAGACAGCTTCGGCGCGCATCGGGCTGACG
>QIHT01000179.1 GCA_003229115.1 Gammaproteobacteria bacterium
CCTTACCTTCGAGGCGCCATTTTCCGGCGTCCTTGGCTCCTTGCTCGCCTTTGTATTCGACGAAGTCGTTGTAGGACATGACTTCGGCGCGAATAAAGCCTTTTTCAAAATCGGTGTGTATGACCGCCGCTGATTGTGGTGCTGTGGCACCTATTTTTACGGTCCAGGCTCGGGCTTCCTGTACACCGGCGGTGAAATAGGTGTGTAGTCCGAGCAGGTCGTATCCGCCTCTGACTACCCGGTCTAGTCCGGGTTCTTTTAGGCCCATTTCTTCCAGAAATTCGGCTTTTTCGTCGTCTTCCAGTTCCGCTATTTCCACTTCTATAGCGGCACAAACCGGAACCAGCACCGCCCCTTCTTTTTTGGCGATTTCTGTGACCTGATCCAGGTACGGGTTATTTTCGAAACCATCCTCTGCGACGTTGACTATATACATCATTGGTTTGGCGGTTAGCAGGTGTAGTTCCCGCAGTATTGGCTGTTCTTTTTCGCTGATCGATAGCGACCTGACCGGGTTACCTTCTGCCAGGCAATCATTGAGTTTGCTGCACAGTTCTTTTTTTGCCAGTGCTTCTTTGTTTCCAGATTTCGCCAGTTTTCCCGCTTTTAATAGTGCCTTTTCGACGGCTTCCAAATCAGCGAGTGCCAGTTCGGTTCCGATAACATCTATGTCTGCTTGTGGGTCTATTTTGCCTGCGACATGAGTGACATCATCATCGTCAAAGCAACGCACCACTTGTGCGATCGCATCTGTCTCGCGGATATTGGCCAGGAATTTGTTTCCAAGACCTTCTCCGGTGGAAGCGCCTGCGACCAGGCCAGCGATGTCTACAAATTCCATTGTTGTTGGAATCACTTTTTTTGGATTGATGATTGCGGCGATGATATCCAGTCTTGAGTCTGGAACTTCAACAATACCAACATTGGGCTCGATGGTACAAAACGGATAGTTTTCTGCCTGTATGCCCGCTTTTGTCAGGGCGTTAAATAGTGTTGACTTGCCTACATTGGGTAGTCCGACTATTCCACATTTAAATCCCATTTTGATTTTCCTTGCTTGCTATTGTGTCTGCTTCTTTTTTAAAAAAATACCTTATGCCTGGCCGCAACAATAAAATCAACATTGCCGTTATTTTGTATGTAAATCCTGCATGGCTTTTTCACTATCGCCACGAATAATATCTTCTATATTGCGCAGCCCTTTAGTTAAGGTATCCTCGATCAACTCTTCATCGACTTTACCTGGCCGACTCAATACATAATCCGATACCCGGTTACGATCACCCGGATGACCTATACCAACGCGCAAGCGCCAGTAATCTTTGCCTATCTTCTCGCAAACATCGCGCAAACCGTTATGACCACCGTGACCACCACCTTTTTTCAGCTTGATGGTGCCCGGCTCCAGATCCAGTTCATCGTGAATCACCAAGATCGATTCCGGTTCAATTTTATAATAATGCGCTGCTTGGGTAACAGCCTGACCACTCAAGTTGACAAAGGTATTGGGTTTGATCGCCCACACTTTATGCCCGGCAATATCCAGTGTTGCGATTTCTGCCTGAAATTTAGATTCGTTTTTAAGCTGTCCGTGGTAGGCACTAACCAGTGACTCGACAAACCAAAACCCGGCATTGTGCCGGGTCTGTTCATATTGCTTTCCGGGATTACCCAGGCCAACGATCAGTTGTATGGGCTCTGAAGACATTGCTTTATTGAATTACTCCTTGCTTTCTTCACCGGTGTCAGACTCAGGTGCTGCTGGTGCTACTGGTGCGCTATCCATATTCTCTTCTTCTTCAGCGCCGCCTTTCTGTTTAGCAACACTGACGACTGCCAGGTCATGCCCGTGAACGAGTTCGACCAGTTCGATACCTACCGGTAAGTTCAGTTCCGACATATGAATCGATCCACCAAGATCGAATCGATCCACCAAGATCGATTTCAGCCATATCCAGTTCAATATATTCTGGAAGATCCTTTGGCAGACAACTGACATCAACCTGAGTCATTAAGTGATTGATATTACCACCGCCGGTTTTAACACCGACACAAATATCTTCATTAAGGAAATGCAGCGGCACACTCATATTAATCTTGCTCTTGTTATCAATGCGCAGTAAATCAATATGCATTATTGTCGCAGCGG